>NZ_SDFT01000295.1:0-3070 GCF_004916815.1 Pantoea sp. R102 | reverse complement strand
GCTGGCGACCACCTGCTGCTGCGTTTGATACTGTTCCTGGCCGTCAATCTGCTGCCAGTTGAAGATGCGCACCTGCATGATGGTGGTGGCGTTACCGCGATTCTCCAGCCACAGTTCGCTGGCTTTTTCCTGCGGATTGATGGCGGGATCGATCGGCCAGATCATCAGCGAGTTGGCGGCGAAACTGGCGGGCGACAGGGCCAGAAGAAACCATAGAAGCAGGGCGCGCAGGCTCATCATCATTCATCCTTTTTATGCTGCCGTCACCAGCTCAGGGTGACGGTTAACGTATCGGTATAGGTCCCGGCGCGCGTCGGGCCGGGCAGGGTTAACAGGCCATAAATCGGCAGCACGATGTTATTGGCGTTGCTGTAACTCAGCGCCACCGGCGAGTTAACCGGAATCGCCGTGGTGTGCGCTGCGTTGGTATACAGGCTGTACGCCACGGTATCGGTGTTACTGGTGTGTTTGAGATTGCGGCTGCTGGTGTAATTGCTGCCGCCATTGATACTCATGCTGAGGGCGGTACCCGGCGTGCAGGCGAGGGTGAGGGTGGTGCTTTGCACGTAGCTGGCACTGACGCTGCTGCTCGCCACGCCCGACTGGGTGCCAAAATTCAGCGTGCCAAACACGCCGGTATTGGTACCGGAGATCACGCAGCCTGCCACCACTGACGCAGAGACCTGGAAGGTGGCCGTCGGCAAACTCCAGGCCGGGACGCTCCCTATCAGCAGGGCCAGGCTGCCAGCACGCAGCAGCCAGACCATCCTTCTTACCCCACCGCTGGCGTCAGTAGTTCACCGCCACGTTAATAGTATCGGTGTAGGTACCGGCCGGAATCAGTGGGTTAAAGCCGCCGCCGACCACCCGACCATAAATGGCATAGTTGGTGCCGAGCGTCGGATCGGTGGTGCCGCTGGCGGCAATATTGGTGTTGTTGGCGATGGCGGTGGTAAACGCGGCGTCGCTGTACAGCGTGTAAGCAATGCCCTGCGTATTGTTGGAGCCGAGGATCAGGTAACGCGGCTGGCCGCTCACCGTACCGTAAATGGTGGCCGGTGCCGGATTACTGCTGGTGACCTGCACATTAAAGGTTTGGCCTGTGGTGCAGCGGACAAAAATGCCGTTCCCGGATGCGCCTACCAGGGTGGCGTTTAAGGTATCAAAGGTTGCAGCGCTGCTACCGAAGTTCAGGGTACCGAAGTTAACCCCGCTGGTGGCGGACTGACCGTTCACCAGACAGCCGGTGGTGAGCGTCAATGTGGCATTGATGGTTCCCGTTGTGGTGGCAGCAAAAACCGTTGCAGGGGCGAGCGCGGCGCTCAGGCTGGTAGCCAAAAGAAAAAGCTTGAGTTTCATAATCAATCCTTACTGATTATCTAATGTCAGTGCTTTTTCGCCTGGTGATTTATTAATGAAACGAACCCGTAAATAACAAGACGCCGCGATCGGCAAACTAATCTAATGCCCTGCCACCTAAGAAAATTCTTAAAGGCTGAGTTAGTGATTTATATCAGTTTTATTTACTATAGAACACCCTTTTACCGCTTGTACAACGGACCGGAGAATTTTCGCTAATCAATTTCTCCTTTTCCCCGGTAATGCAGTCATAACAAGGGCTGGCGGGCCGTTAAAAAAACCAAACGGCAAGTGATTCCCCCCTCTACCGCGACTTCAGGTTCAATGCTATGTTCATGCATTAATCAGATATCATTACTTTTCCCGGCCGCGACAGACGATGAGAATAAAAAATAGCCGTGCAATACCTCCAGTTATTAATGGATCTGTTTTTGTGTTGCCGCATCGCTGGTGGTCATTACCTGCCTCACATTGATGTTTTCACTTTTTCTGTTGTTAATTGACGATACCGCACCTGCGCCGCCGCGGGTTGAGTTGAGGAGCGCACATGTTGCTGGTTACCTGGGATAGCGTTCTGGTTGCCGTTTCGCTGATTGTGGCGTTTATCGCGGCGTTTACGGCGCTGGATACCGCCGGGCGCGTCGCCGTGTCGCGTGGCCTGCTGGCGAAACTGTGGCTGGTGGCCGGCGGTACGGCGATGGGCATTGGCATCTGGGCGATGCACTTCATTGGCATGCTGGCGATGATGATGCCGATGACCATGCGCTATGACATTCCGCTCACCGCCTTCTCGCTGCTGCTGGCGATTCTCACCAGCATCTTCGCCTTTGCGCAGGGCCTGCAGGGCAGCCATCTGACGCGCCGCCGGCTGCTGCGCGGCACGGTGATCCTCGGCAGCGGCGTGGTTGCCATGCACTATCTCGGCATGCTGGCGCTGCTGATTGAACCCGCCATTCACTGGGATTTGCGCCTGGTGGCACTGTCGGTACTGATTGCCTACGGCGCATCCGGTGCTGCGCTGTGGCTGGCGTTTCACCTGCGCCACGGCGAGAGCCTGCTGCTGATGCGCGCCTGCGCGGCGCTGGCGATGGGGGTAGCGATTGCCGGCATGCACTACACCGGCATGGCGGCCGCGCAGTTCAGCGCGCCCGGCAGCATGCAGCACCACGGCATGGGACAGGAGGGGCTGGCGGTGTGGGTGACTATCATCACGCTCACCATTCTCGGTCTGACGCTGCTGATCTCGATGCTGGACGCCCAGCTGCGCGCGGCGCGTCTTGCCGCCCGGCTGCGGCGCGCCAACAGCGAGCTGCGCCAGCTGGCGCTGCACGATACTCTCACCGCACTGCCCAATCGCGTCATGCTGGACCAGCAGCTCAGCACGCAAATCAAACAGGCGACGCTGTATGACCAGCCCTTTGCCCTGATGTTTATGGATCTCGACGGCTTCAAAGCGGTGAACGACACCTGGGGGCATCACGTCGGCGATCGTTTACTGGTCGCCGTGGCGGAACGGCTGCGCACCCAGCTGGATGCGGACATTTTGCTGGCGCGCCTCGGCGGCGATGAGTTTGTCATGCTGTGTCCGCAGTACGCGGCAACCCAGGCTGAAGCGCTGGCGCAGCGGCTGGTGCACAGCATTGATGCATCGTTTGAGCTGGATCGCTACTCGCTGCACGTCTCGCTCAGCATCGGCATCGTGATCTTCCCG
>NZ_SDFT01000294.1:0-11064 GCF_004916815.1 Pantoea sp. R102 | reverse complement strand
GCCGGCCAGGGCGCGGCGTACGGCTCGCTGGGTGACGTCAGACAAATCGTGCCGCTGGTGCGTCTGGCGCGGGAGCTGGGCGCCGACATCATTAAAGCCGACCCCACGGACAACGTAGAGGATTTCCATCGCGTGGTGGAGGCGGCGCGCTGTCCGACGCTGGTGCGCGGCGGCGGCAAAGGGGAACTGGGCGCGGTGCTGGCGAAAAGCGCCGCGCTGATGGCGCAGGGTGCCAGCGGCATGGTGTATGGCCGCAACGTTTATCAACATGATAATCCATCACGCGTGGTCAGCGCGCTGATGGCGATTATTCATCAGGGTGTCAGCGGCGCGGATGCGCTGGACATCTACCAGCAGGGTTAAGCGTGACCTGCACCGGCGCTTAAGCGGTGCGCCGTCTTCGCCTGAAACGGAGTCGGATATGAGCCAGATTCTCGGCATCGATGCCGGAAATACCATGATCAAAGCGGTACTGTTTGACCTGAGCGGCCGCGTGCTGTCGGTAGAGGAGTGCGCAGGCGAAACGCATCAGCCGCAGGAAGGCTTTGCTGAACGGCCAGTTGAAGATATCTGGCGCGGCGTCAGCAACGCGGTGAGTCGCTGCCTGCAGCAAGCCGGCACGCGTGGCAGCGAAGTGATTGCCGTCGGGGCCGCCGGTCACGGCAACGGGTTGTATGCGCTGGATCGTCAGCAGCGCCCGCTGTTTGGCATCCAGTCGATTGATCATCGCGCCAGCGCCACGGTACAGGCGCTGGAATCCAGCGGTGCGGCGCAGCAGATTTACGCGCTGTCGTTGCAAAAACCGTGGCCCGCCGCCACGCCGGTGCTGATCAGCTGGATACGTCAGCATCAGCCGGAACGCTGGGCGCAGATCGGCCATCTGCTGTGTGCCAAAGATGTCATCGCCCATTTTCTGTGCGGCAATGTCAGCGCGGACTATTCGGATGCCGCCGGTGCCGGGCTGATTGATTATCGCCAGCGCAGCTACAGTCGTGAATTGCTGGCGTTATATGGCATTGAAGAGGCGCTCGCCCTGCTACCACCGCTGCGTGAATCCTGCGAGGTCACCGGCGTGGTCTCGGCCCGCGCGGCACAGCTCACCGGTTTACCGGCCGGCATCCCGGTGGTGGCCGGCATGTTTGACGTGGTTGCCAGCGCGGTCGGCTCGGGCGTAGTGAACTGCGGTGAGGCCTCCATTGTCGCCGGTACCTGGAGCATCAATCAGGTGGTGGTCGACAAACCTGACTATTTGCGCCCGGTATTTATGAATTCGATCATCGAGCGCGACCGCTACATGGCGATCGAGGCCAGCGCCACTTCTGCCGCCAATCTTGACTGGTTCCTGCGTGAATTTGATGATGGCCGCGCCGGCCAGGGCGCGGCGCGCAGCAGCGACAGCGTGGCACAGGTCAGGCCTGACGCGCAGCTGCCGCTGTATCACCCTTACCTCTATTCAGGGCGGAAAGCCGAACCCGCCAAAGCTGGCTTTTACGGCCTCGGCGGCTGGCATACGCGCGCTGACATGCTGTTTGCCCTGTTTGAAGGCGTGACCTTTGCCCACCGGGCGCACATTGACCGGCTGCGCGCGGCCGGCATTACGGTCAACCAGGCCACGCTCTCCGGCGGCGCGACGCGCAGCAGTGTCTGGCCACAAATGTTTGCCGATGTGCTGGGGATGCCGATTCGCGTCGCAACCTGCCACGAAACCGGGGCGCTGGGCGCGGCCCTGTGTGCGGGCGTGGGCGTGGGTCAGTGGCCGAATCTGGCTGCCGCCGTGCAGCAGGCGGTCACCCTTGCGCCGGAGGCGCTGCAGCCCCGCGCGGCGCGCTTCGCGTTCCATGACACACGCTACCGGCTGTTTAAAAAACTTGAGCTGGCGATGAGCGACATCTGGCGCACCGCCAGTTAATGGCGGTGCGGCGTGAACAAACCATGACACCGGTGGGCAAATGCTGTACACTTGATGCATAAAAATGTTCACATGAACATTATCAGGAGGTTGTGATGTCCACCGCATCGGCTTTTAATCCCACCAGCGGATCGCGCATCTTTGATCCGTCGCTGATTCAGCACGCCCGCCCCTCTTTTATGGATCAGATGGGGCTGCCGCGTAACCGGCTTAAGGCGCATAAGTTGATCACCGACGGCATGGATGTCGGCATTGTCGAACGCGCCGCCACGATTCTGAAAGCGACGCCGATCGACATCGCACAAATGGTCTCGATTGACCGCAACACCTACCGGCGCCGCGAGAAGTCCGGATCGCAGCTCTCGGTCGAACAGGGCGCACGCATCTATCAGGTGTTTGAAGTGCTGGATGCGGTGATCCAGCTGTTCGCTGGCGATCCGGAAGTGGCGATGCACTGGATGTATCAGCCTGCGCTGGCGCTCGACAACGCGCAGCCGATTAACATGCTCAGTACGCCCGCCGGCTGCGATGCGGTGCTGACGCTGATTGGCCGCCTGGAGCACGGAGTGATTGTCTGATGACACGACGGAAGGATCCGGCCACACCCGTCAGGGTGTTCTATCGAATTGTCAAAGCGGAGTACGCCAGCCAGGCGTTTAACGGTGCTGGCGCAGAAAAATGGGGTGGCCGCTGGAATCCGCCCGGAATGAAAGCGGTTTACCTCAGCAGCTCTAAAGCGCTGGCGACGCTGGAACTGGTGGTGCACGCCGGGAAAACGCTGCTGGAGCAAAGCCGCTTTGTGGTGTTTACCGTGGCGGTACCGGAGTCCGACATCATCGCCCTCGACAGCAGTAAACTGCCGGCCGGCTGGGAAAAATATCAGCAGCAGGAGGAGACGCAGGCCATCGGCGCGGCGTTTCTCGATCCGCACAACGGCTTTCCCCTGCTGATGACGGTACCCAGCATCCTCACCGGCGAAGATAATGCGCTGTTTAACCCCGATCATCCGGGCGCGGCCGCGCTGATTGCCACAGCGACCTCCGCTCCCTTTGCAATCGATCGCCGTATCAAAGACGATCCGTAAACGGTCAGCGGCACTGGCTGGCACAGTTTTGTACGCAAATCTGCGCCAGCGAGCCACAGCCGCCGCCATTGTCATTCTTGCACTGCGATTGCTGCACGTAACAGTTCTGCTGACAGGAAGAGACATCACACTTCGCTGCTACCGGCGTGAGCTGCGGCACATCCCCTTTTCTCTCCGGCTGCCACGGTGTTTGCGCCGCTGCGCTCAGGCTGCCCAGCAGCAATAACATCATTATCCACTTCATCATTCAGTCCTCGCAGGATGGATGTAGAGAGTATGAACGCTGGCCGGATGATTGCCAGCGTGAAACCTTTGGTTCACCCTCCGCCTGATGATGCCCTGTTAAGGTGCAGCATCTGCGCCCATTGCTGAAGCAGTGTCTGACCCAACCAAAATATAAGTCATTATTTTCAATGCTTTAATTCAGCATCACTCTGGCCCTGCAAGATGGTACAAAAGTTGCAGGGCTTAGGGTGCACAGTAAAGGAGACGGTAATGAAAGCGATTGTGATTGGAGCGGGTATCGGCGGCATGAGCGCGGCGCTGGCGCTGGAAAAAGCGGGTTTCAGCACCGCAGTGTATGAAGCGGTGAAAGAGATGAAACCGGTCGGCGCGGCCATCTCTATCTGGCCTAACGGCGTGAAGTGCCTCAATGCGCTGGGTCTCAAGGCACAGCTGCGCGCGCTCGGCGGCAATATGGCGTTTATGGCTTACAACGATGGCCACAGCGGCAGCACCCTGACCCGCTTCAGTTTGTCACCGCTGGTGCAGCAGGTCGGCGAGTATCCTTATCCGGTCGCACGCGCAGAGTTACAGGCGCTGCTGATCGACAGCTACGGCCGCGAACGCATCCGCTTTGGCAAACGCGTTGTGCGGGTGGAGCAGCATGCCAGCGGCGTGACCGCCTGGTTTGATGACGGCAGCCAGGCTGAAGGGGATTCTATGGTGGCCGCCGACGGCACCCACTCGGTGATTCGCCATCACGTGCTGGGCGAACACGTCGAGCGCCGCTACGCAGGCTACGTTAACTGGAATGGCCTGGTCACCATCGATGAGAGCATCGCGCCCGCCGATCAGTGGACCACGTTTGTCGGCGAGGGCAAGCGCGTCTCGCTGATGCCGGTGAGCGGTAACCGCTTCTACTTTTTCTTTGATGTCCCGCTGCCGAAAGGGCTGGCGCAGGATCGCGCAACGGTGAAAGACGATCTGCGCGGCTATTTTGCCGGCTGGGCCGAACCGGTCCAGCGGCTGATCGCCAGCATTGACGCACAAACCACCAATCGCGTGGAGATTCATGATATCGAACCCTTCAGCCGCTTTGTCAGAGGGCGTGTGGCGCTGCTGGGGGATGCGGCACACAGCACCACGCCGGATATCGGTCAGGGCGGCTGTGCGGCCATGGAAGATGCGGTGGTACTGGCGCAAACCCTGACTGCACATTCGCTGGGCATTGAGGACGGCCTGCTGCGCTATGAGGCGCGGCGCGTCGAGCGCACCCGTGATTTGGTGCTGAAAGCGCGCAAGCGTTGTGATGTCACCCACGCCAAAGATGCGGCGGTCACCGCGGAATGGTATGCCGGACTGAAAGAGGAAACCGGCGAGCGCGTGCTGGCCGGCATGTGTGACACCATTGAAGGCGGTCCGCTGGGATAAGCGTGCAGGCCAGCCAGCTGCACCGCTGGCTGGCCCTTCGGTTACGGCGCGTTACGCCTCGTCGAGGCCGCGGTGTTTCAGCATCGGCCCGATGTCCGGCGCTTTACCGCGCCAGGCCAGCCACAGATGCTGCAGATCGCTGCTGTTACCGCGCGACAAAATCTGCTCACGGAAGCGCTGACCATTTTCGCGCGTCAGACCGCCCCGCTCGACAAACGCCTGATAACCATCGTCGGCCAGCATCTGCGTCCAGATATAGGCGTAATACCCGGCCGCATAGCCGCCACCCCAGATATGACGAAAGTAGCTGGAGCGATAGCGCGGCGGCACGGCACTCAGGGCAATATTCTCCGCCGCCAGCGCCTGCTGCTCAAAATGGCTGACATCCTGCGGATTATCGTGCGGTGACAGCGAGTGCCACTGCAAATCAAGCAGTGCCGCCGCCAGCAGTTCGGTCATGTCATAGCCTTTGTTGAATTTCGCGGCGCGCACCATTTTGTCGCGCAGCGCAGCGGGCATCGCTTCACCGGTCTGATAATGACGTGCATAGTGGGCAAACACCTGATCCTGACTGGCCCAGTGTTCGTTGATTTGCGACGGAAACTCGACAAAATCACGCGGTGTGGCGGTGCCGGACAGGCTGGCATAGCGCTGGGTGGCGAACAGGCCGTGCAGCGTGTGGCCAAACTCATGGAAAAGCGTGATCACCTCATCCCAGCTGAGCAGTGCCGGCTGACCGGGCTGCGGCTTGCTGTAATTGCAGACGTTGTAAATCACCGGCCGGCTTTCCAGCAGCGTCGACTGGTCGACGAAATTGCCCATCCATGCGCCACCGCTCTTGTTATCCCGCGTGAAGAAATCGGTGTAGAACAGCGCTAACGGTGCACCGTCGGCATCGAAAATCTCATAAACGTTGACGTCCGGATGGTAGACCGGCAGATCGTGGCGCTGTTCAAAGCGAATGCCATACAGCTGGCTGGCACACCAGAACACGCCCTTTTCCAGTACAGTGTTGAGCTCAAAATAGGGGCGGATTTGCCCTTCGTCCAGCGCGTATTGCGCGGTGCGTACCTGTTCCGCGTAGTAATTCCAGTCCCAGGCGCGCAGCGGGAAGCTGTGGTTTTGGTCGGCGATCAGCTGCTGAATATCCGCCGCTTCACGCCCGGCGCGCGCCGTCGCGGCGGGCACGATGTTGCGCATAAAGGACTGGGCAGCTTCCGGCGTTTTCGCCATCTGATCCTGCAGACTCCATGCTGCAAAGCTGTCAAAGCCCAGCAGACTGGCCTGCTGCGCACGCAGTTGCGCCATGCGCGACACGATGGCGCGCGTGTCGTTGTCGTCACCCTGCTCGCTGCGCGTCAGCGCCTGCTGAAACAGCGCTTCGCGCGTGGCGCGCACCGTCAGCGACTGCAGTACCGGCTGCTGGGTGGTATTTTGCAGAGGGATTAGCCATGCGTCGTGCAGCCCGCGCGCCTCAGCGGCGTCCTTCGCCTGTGCCAGCGCCGCCGGCGACAGGCCGTCCAGCGCCGCCGCGCTGCTGACGGTATAAGCGGCGGCGTTAGTTGCCGCCAGCAGCCGGTTACCGAAACGCGTTCCCAGACTGGCCAGCTCCTGATTACAGGCGCGCAGTTGCGCTTTATCGCGCTCACTCAGACTGGCGCCGGCCAGCTGAAAGCGCTGCCAGGTGACTTCCACCAGACGCATCGCTTCGGCATCCGGGCACTGCGAACCGCGCTGCTGATACACGCTGTCGAGCCGCGCAAACAGCGCCGGGTTAAGGTAGATTTCGTCATTGAGCGCCGTCAGCTGCGGGGTGATCAGCTCGTCAACCTGCTGGAGCCGCTCGCTGGTATTGGCTGAGGTCATCGCGGCAAAAACGGGGTACACCCGGTTTAGCAGGCTACCGCTGCGCTCCAGCGCTTCATAGGTATTGGCAAAGGTTGCCGGCTCGGGGTTGCTGGCGATGGCCGCCACTTCCTGGCGCTTTTCGGCAATTCCGGCTTCCAGCGCCGGCAGGAAATGCGCTTCGTCGATCAGATCAAACGGCGGTGTCTGGTACGGCAACGGGCTGACGTTAAAAAACGGATTGGCACGTGAAGTCATTATCGCTCCTGATAATCAGCAACGCCGCAGCCACCTGCGGCGGGATGCTTTTATCCTGGCAGTTTCGTCGCCTGGCAACAACCTTGCGCGTGCGTATGGCTTTCCCGCTGCCACACGCACTTACCGTTGACCCAGGTTTGCGCGATGTTACGGTCATCACCCAGCGTCATCAGGACAAACAAACGCTGATGGATATCGTCGCTGTTGGCCATGCGCAGCTGCTGCAGCGGAGAGACGGCAGGATCGATCACCACAAAATCCGCCTCTTTACCGGGGTTGAAGTTGCCGATTTTGTCATCAAGATCCAGCGCATGGGCGCCGCCCAGCGTGGCGTGGTAAATCGCTTCTGCGGCACTGAG
The DNA here is from genome assembly GCF_004916815.1 of Pantoea sp. R102. Classification (NCBI taxonomy): domain Bacteria; kingdom Pseudomonadati; phylum Pseudomonadota; class Gammaproteobacteria; order Enterobacterales; family Erwiniaceae; genus Pantoea; species Pantoea sp. R102. The sequence continues at coordinate 3,956 of NZ_SDFT01000294.1, read as the reverse complement.
TTTGTACTGCTGCAGCTGCCCCACCTTATAGGCCTCACCCAGCGTCTGCAGCATATTGAAGGTGGTGCCGGCGCCGACATCGGTGCCCATGCCCATGCGCACGCGCTGCTGCCAGCGGCGTTTAAGATTGAACAGCCCGCTGCCGAGGAACAGGTTGGAGGTAGGACAGAAGGCCATCGCCGAGTCGGTGTCGTGCAGGCACTTCCATTCGCGATCCTCCAGATGCAGGCAGTGGGCAAATACGCTGCGTTTGCCGGTGAGCTGATGCTGGTGGTACACATCAAGATAGCCGTCATGGGCGGGAAACAGCGTTTTTACCCAGGCGATCTCCTGCTGATTTTCGCTGAGATGGGTATGCAGCCAGGTATCGGGAAACTCGTTTTTCAGCTGCTGCACTTTCTCCAGCAACTGCGGCGATGAGGTCGGCGCAAAGCGCGGCGTCAGCGCATAACCGAGACGCCCGCGCTGGTGCCAGCGCTGAATCAGCTCACGCGTCTGCTGATAACTTTGCGCCGGCGTTTCGGTCAGTTCCGGCGGTGCGTGGCGATCCATCATTACCTTGCCGGCAATCAGCCGCATCTCCAGCTGTTCGGCGGCGCTGAACAGCGCGTCTACCGATTGCGGATGCACCGTACCAAACACCAGCGCAGTTGTGGTGCCATTAGCCAGCAGCTGTTGCAGGAAAAACGCTGACATGCGCGCCGCGTGCGCCGCACAGTGGTACTGGCTCTCGACCGGAAAAGTGTACTGATTGAGCCACTCCAGCAGCTGTTCACCGAACGCGCCGATCATTTCGGTCTGCGGATAGTGAATATGGGTATCCACAAACCCCGGCAGGATCAGCTTGCCGCGCAGATCGATCACCTGCGTTGATTCCAGGTGTTGATGTGCCGGCTGCCAGCGCTCCAGACTCACCACTTTGCCGTCGCGCAGCGTCAGCAGACCGTCTTCGAGGTAGCGTGCCTGGTCGGCGAGGCCATCGGGCTGATCGGCCAGCGCGGGGAAATCAAAAAAACCGGCGCGCAGGCGGGTTACAACAGAGTCAGACATGACGCTTCCTTCAGGGTGTAATGCAGGTTTCAGATAGATATAGCAAAGATGTTGCAAACCGCATGCCAGGCAAGCCCATCCAACAATCACTTTAAATTCAGATAAATACAAAATTTCAGCGCGATTATCGTCGCAAAAATTGCAGGCAATCGTATGCGTAACCGATTGCCTGTTCGTGGTACTGCCCTTGCGCATTGCGCTGGCGTTATACGCCGGGAAAAGGTGCCTGATCGGGTACGCTCATGGTGCAGGACTGCACCGCAAACGTGCAGGAAAGATTCTGCAACACGCCGCCCACGCTTTTCATGAGCGCCGCTGCGGGGTTAATGCTAAGGTGTGGCAGAGAACCTGAAATCGTATAAGGAACAGTGAGATGATTATTTTTGTTACCGGTGCGACCGCCGGTTTTGGTCAAAGTATCACCCGCCGCTTCATTGCTACAGGTCACAAAGTGATCGCCAGCGGACGCCGTGCTGAGCGTTTGCAGGAATTAAAACAGGAACTGGGCGACAACCTGTACACCGTGCAGCTGGATGTGCGTAACCGCGCGGCTATCGAAGAAGCCATCGCCGCCCTGCCCGCCGAATGGCGTGATATCGATGTGCTGGTTAATAATGCCGGGCTGGCGCTGGGCGTCGAACCGGCGCATAAAGCCAGCGTTGAAGACTGGGAAAATATGATCGACACCAACAACAAAGGGCTGGTGTATATGACGCGCGCCGTGCTGCCTGCCATGGTAGAGCGCAACGTCGGTCACATCGTCAACATTGGCTCGATAGCCGGCAGCTGGCCGTACGCCGGCGGCAACGTGTACGGAGCAACCAAGGCGTTTGTGCGTCAGTTCAGCCTCAACCTGCGCACCGACCTGCACGGCACCGCGCTGCGCGTCACCGATATCGAGCCTGGCCTGGTGGGCGGCACCGAGTTCTCGAACGTGCGCTTCAAAGGTGACGATGGCCGCGCGGATGCGGTGTATGAAGGCACCACAGCGCTGACGGCGGAAGACGTGACGGAAGCGGTCTATTGGGTGACCACGCTGCCGAAGCACGTCAACATCAACACGCTGGAAATCATGCCGGTGACACAAACCACCGCCGGACTGAAAGTGTTTAAAGGATAAGCAAGCTGCGCGTGGCGGCCCGTCGGGTCGCCCTGCGCGGCCGGTTCAGGCCTTGCCCCAGCCGATAACGATAATCAACATGCCGCTGAACGCCACCAGCGCACCGCCCCAATCCCACGCACTCAGTTTGACGCCATCGACCAGCCGCAGCCAGATCAGCGCCGTTAACACATACACGCCGCCATAAGCCGCATACACCCGGCCGCTGGCTGCCGGATGCAGTGTCAGCAGCCAGACAAACAGCGCCAGGCTGGCTGCGGCCGGTAACAATAGCCAGGCGCTCATGCCGCGCTTCAGCCACAGCCACGGCAGAAAACAGCCGGTGATCTCGGCAATCGCAGTGATAAAAAACAGCAGCGCGGTTTTCACCAGCATACAAAGTCTCTCTGATCGTTAAACAAACCGCTCACCGCTGGTGAGCAAAGAAGCAGCGATGATATACTGGCAGACAGTGTTGTGACAGCCGCCCTGCGCGCTGTGCTGGAGTTAACGAAAGGAAATGACGATGAAAAAACTGTTTTCCGCCCTGCTGGCTACCACGCTGACCGCCAGCGTATTGCTGACTGCGCCGCTGGCTGTCGCTAAGACGGATCGCCTGATTATTGAAGATGGCAACAACGCGGCCAGCAACGAGGCGGCGCGTCAGAGCAAAGAGCAGTGGAACGATACGCGCAATCTGCGTAACAAGGTAAATACCCGCGTGGAGAAAGAGTTCGATAAGGCAGACCGGGCCTTTGATACCCGCGACGCCTGCGAAAAAAGCTACAACGTTAATGCGTACTGGGAACCGAACACCCTGCGCTGCCTCGATCGCCGCACCGGCCGTCCGCTGGCGCCGTAATGCGCGCCAGCTGCTATAGTTTTCACGGGAATGACGCAACAAGGAGTGAGTGATGAAAAAACGTAATGCAGTTGTGTTGCTAATGGCGCTGGCGTTACCGCTGGCGGTGCAGGCGTCCTGCGAAAGCGTGCGCGCCGACATCAGCAAAAAGATCATCAACAATGGCGTGGCGGAATCGGATTTTACGCTGGATATCGTGCCGAACGATCAGGTTGATCAGGCAGGCGGTCAGGTCGTTGGCCACTGTGAAAACGACACGCAGAAAATCGTTTACAAGAAAAACGGTCGCGATGCGGATAGCAGCGTGCCGGACAGCGCGGGCAGCTCGCAGGATGCTCCCGCACAGTAATCCCTTCGGGCGGCTGGTCGGCCGCCCTGCTTTATTCCGCTTCCGGCCGCTGACGCGGCATCAGCCACGCAATCCACAACGTCAGCAGCGCAATCAGCAATGCCACCACAAATACCCAGTGCAGCGAACTGGCAATCTGTCCGGTCCAGAAGTGTAACTGCTCCTGCGGCAGCGCCTGACGGCTCTCCGGGGCCATAATTTTCTGCATCGGATCGCTGGCCTGCGGCAGTCGCAGCGACAGGTTAAGATTGAGCACCGCGCCCATTATCGCCGTGCCAATGGCTGAACCCAGCATGCGGCTGAACATGATCGAGGCGGTGCAGATGCCGCGAATTTCATAGTGCGCATGATTTTGTACCGACACCAGAAAGGTGGTGCTGGTCATGCCCATCCCGGTGCCAATAACAAACGCCGTCAGCCCGGCCTGCATGATGCTGCTGTCGGCGCGCAGCAGCAGTAACAGCGCGCTGCCGGCAATCAGTAAAAACGCGCCGAGCTGCGCGGTAAAACGATACGAGGTGATCAGCATCAGGCGCCCGCTGAGCGTACTGGCCAGCGGCCAGCCAATTGACATCATCGCCAGCGCGCTGCCCGCC
>NZ_SDFT01000293.1:0-3481 GCF_004916815.1 Pantoea sp. R102 | reverse complement strand
GCAGGGCGCGCACCCGCTGGTATTTGGCGCGCTGCCACCGCTGATGCACGGGCTGACGCAGCAGATCAAAGCCTTCGAGCGATTGACCATCGACGCGGCGGTGCACGGCGATCGCGGTGCCGCGCTGCTGGCGCTGGTCGGCAATCCGCTGGTCGGCGACGTCGCCAGCGCCGAAGCGCTGCTGGACGAAGTGCTGACGCTGAATCAACCGTGGCTGCCGCAGTTTGCGTGATATCCCTGTCGCAAACCGCACCCAGGCCGTCGCGGCGCGCTTCATCGCGCAATAAATTGCGCCGCGCCGAAATGACACGCATTGACCTGTTAATTTGTTGCGCCATTGTGCCCAAGGAGGCCCTATGTCCAACCGTAATATCATCGAACGTTATGTGCTGCCCGCCGCGCTCAAGGTGGCCGGGCAGAAGCATGTGCTGTCCGTGCGGGACGGCATCATTCTCAACATGCCGTTCATGCTGATCGGCAGCTTTTTTCTGATCTTCGCCTACCTGCCGATCCCGGCGTGGGGCCATCTGATGGCCGACCTGTTCGGCGACAGCTGGCGCAATAAACTGCTCTATCCGGTGCGTGCCACCTACGACATCATGGCGCTGATCTCCAGCTTCGGTATCGCTTACCGGCTGGCGGAGAAATACCGCACGCTTGACCCGCTAACCAGCGGCGCGATGGCGCTGGTGGCGTTTGTGATGACCATTCCGCAGCAGACGCTGTTCGCCCCGGTTGAAGGCGCGCCCGCACAGCTGGTCACCGGCGTGCTGCCGATTTCGCTGATCGGCAGTCAGGGCCTGTTCGTGGCGATTGTGATTGCGCTGCTCTCCACCGAAATCTACCGCTTTGTGCACAGCCGTAACCTGGTGATCAAGATGCCGGAAGGCGTGCCGCCGGCGGTGGCGAAATCGTTCCTCGCGCTGGTTCCCGGCTTCTGCGTGCTGGCCGTGGTGCTGCTGCTGCGCCTGGCAGTTGAAGCCTCACCGTTCCACGACATCAACAACCTGATTGCCACGGTGATTGGTTTGCCGATGCACCACGTCGGCGGCACGCTGCCGGGGATGATTTTCTCGGTGCTGCTGATTGGCATTCTTTGGACGCTCGGCCTGCACGGCGATGCCATCGTACTGGTGTTCATTCAGCCGGTATGGCTGTCGAACATGAGTGAAAACCTCGAAGCCTTTCAGCATAATCAGCCGATTCCGCACATCTTTACCCAGCAGTTTTACGATTTATGGATTGCGCCCGGCGGCACCGGCGCGCTGCTTGGGCTGGTGATCTTTATGCTGATCCGCGCACGCAGCCGCCAGATGAAACAGCTGGGGAAAATCGCTGCGCCGGCGGCGCTGTTCAACATCAGCGAGCCGCTGGTGTTCGGCATTCCGCTGGTGATGAACCCGTACCTGTTCCTGCCGTTTATCCTGACGCCAGTGCTGCTGGTGATTGTTTCGTGGGCGGCAATGAGCAGCGGTCTGGTGGCGCCGCCAGCCGGCATCGCCCTGCCCTTTACCACGCCGATCTTCGTCAGCGGCTATCTCGCCACCGGCGGCCATATCTCCGGCACGGTGTTGCAGGTGGTCAACCTGACGATTTCGCTGGTGGTCTACTATCCATTTTTCCGCGTGTGGGATCGCCTGAAGCTGCGCGAAGAGCAGCAGAACGAACAGCAGGCGCAGGCCGCCAGCGGCAGTGCCGTCGTGCCTTCCTGAACCACTCCCTCTGCCGGGTGCGCCCTGCTGCGCACCCGGCCGCATCCTTCCACTTTTTGCAATAATGACTTCGCAGATCTGGCTATTCTGCCAGCAATACGGCTGTGCGAACCTTAGGCCACGGCTCGGGATCACCCCGGCCACTACCTGAGGAACCGCATGATGAAACTGTACAATTTAGCGCTCTCCGGCCACGCTCACCGCGCACTGCTGGCGCTGTCCCTGCTCGGCATAGCGCATGAAACGGTCGAAGTCGACCTGCCTGGCGGCGAACATAAAACCCCGGCGTTTCTCGCCATCAACCCATTCGGTCAGGTGCCGGTGCTGGAAGACGAAGGCGTTTACATCGCGGATTCCAACGCCATTCTGGTGTACCTGGCGAAGAAATTTAACCGCAGTGACTGGTTGCCGGAAGATGCGCTGGGCGCCGCCCAGGTGCAGCGCTGGCTGTCGGTGGCGGCCGGTGAACTGGCTTACGGTCCGGCGGCGGCGCGCCTGATTACCGTGTTTGGTGCCAAATTCAACGCGGAAGAAGTGCTGGCGCGCGCGCATCTGATTCTTTCGCGGCTGGAAAGCCATCTCAGCCAGCGTGAGTGGTTGGTGGGCGAGCATCCCACCATTGCTGACATCGCTTTATATAGCTACCTGGCCGGTGCCCCGGAAGGCAATGTCGAGATGTCCGGTTACCCTGCGGTGAATCAGCTGCTGCGTCGGATTGAAGCGCTACCCGGCTTTGTGCCTTTTCCGCAGACCGCCGCCGGCCTGCGCGCCTGACAGGAGCCAGCATCATGGGCGAGAAACTGATTACGCTGCCGGTATGGCATGACGGTGAAATTGCGCTGCAGCAGCAGGCAGGGGTGGCGGAACGTATGGCCGATGTCGGGCAGCGCGTGATCCGCGATTACATGCCCGATCAGCATCGTGACTTTTACGCGCAGCTGCCGTTTATCGTTGCCGGCAGCGTTGATACACAGGGTGATGCCTGGGCCACGCTGCTGGAAGGCCAGCCCGGTTTTATCTTCTCGCCCAACGCCACCACGCTGGATATCGCGGCCCGCCCTGACGCCAGCGATCCGGCGGCCGGCGGGATGACCGATGGCGCGCCGGTGGGCCTGCTCGGCATTGAGCTGCACACGCGGCGGCGCAACCGCATGAACGGCGTGCTGACGGCGATTGGCGGCGGCCTGCGCGTACAGGTTGACCAGAGCTTCGGCAACTGCCCGCGCTATATTCAGCTGCGCGATTTCCGCTTCGACCATGCGCCCGGCAGGGCTTATCAGGGCGAGGTTGAGACGCTCAGCGCGCTGGATGACGCCGCGCGCGCCGCCATCAGGCAAGCCGACACGTTTTATGTCACCACCTATGCCGATCAGGCGCGCCGGCAGGTGGACGTTTCGCATCGCGGCGGCAAAGCCGGTTTTGTGCGCATCGCTGCCGATGATGTACTGACCATTCCGGACTTCAACGGCAACCTGTTCTTTTCCACCCTCGGCAATATCGTGCTCAACGGCAAGGCCGGGCTGCTGTTTATCGACTACGCCAGCGGCGATGTATTGCAGATGAGCGGCGATGCCACGGTGATAACCGATTCCGCCGAAATCGCGGCCTTTCAGGGTGCCGAGCGCCTGTGGCGCTTTAGCGCGCGCCGCATTGTGCGCCGGCGCGCTGCCATCGCCCTGCGCTGGGCCGATCAACCAGACGGCGTATCGCCCGCCTCGCTGATGACTGGCGACTGGCCGTCCGCCAGCGAACGCCTGCAGGCGCAGCAG
>NZ_SDFT01000292.1:0-1098 GCF_004916815.1 Pantoea sp. R102 | reverse complement strand
CGCTGCCGCTGCCGGCGCGGCGGATTCGGTTTTGAGCGCTTTCACCCCCTCGCGGCCGGCCTCGACGGCGATGTGGATCAGCTCTTCCAGCGATGGGTCGTCATCGCGCCCCATCAGGGTTTCCACCAGCATGGGAATGTTGACCCCGGCAATAACGTCATAGCCCGGTTTGTCCACTACGATGCGGCTGGCGGCGTTAAACGGGCTGCCGCCCCAGGTGTCCACCAGAAACAGCACGCCTTTCGACGTGTCGAGTCGGGCGAGCTGTGCCTGATATTTTTCGATTAGCGTTTCTGCATTTTCGCCGGGTACGAAATCAATCCATCCGACATTTTCCTGCTCGCCCAACAGCATTTCTGCTGTTTTAAGCAGCTGTTCTGCCGCCCAGCCATGTGTACCAATTACAAGCGCAATGGTCACTTGCTACCTCCGTTCGCATGAGAGTTCCCGACCATGGCCGGGAATCATTGAGAATTACCGTTGTTATTTTCTGTGGATCGCCCGGGACTAAATTGAAGAAAGTCATCAGGAAAAGGCCCAAAACATTCCGCGATACAGCAGTAAGGTCGCGATTTATTTTAGTGAGCGAAAAAATAAAATATGTGACGTTGCTCTGCTATTCAGAGCGTACCGGCGGCAACGGGCATTTTTATGGCAGTTTCTTGCGCTGGCGCAGTTATTTGTAAATGTAAGAAAATTTTTTGACGTTGTTGATGTAACTGATACATTAGCCTTCTGTTTATTACTCAGGAGTACCGGGCTTTAGCTCACCTATATGGACCGTCACCGACGTCGCTTCACTTGTTCCCCGCGCTGCTCAGCGCGCACCCTGACACCTGCCGGTGTTGCCTCATCCGTTAACGCCCTCTCGTCTCGCCTTCCGGCGCAGGCTCAGTCGCGTTCGCCCTTACGTTTAGCAAGGAGTCATTGATGGAATTTCTCTTCGACCCCTCAATCTGGGCGGGTTTACTGACGCTGATCGTGCTGGAGATTGTGCTCGGCATCGACAACCTGGTGTTTATCGCCATTCTTGCCGACAAGCTGCCACCGAAACAGCGCGATAAAGCGCGCCTGATTGGTCTGTCGCTGGCGCTGGTG
>NZ_SDFT01000291.1:0-3034 GCF_004916815.1 Pantoea sp. R102 | reverse complement strand
AGCGCTGCTGCGCTGGCAGCACCCGACGCGCGGCCTGCTGACGCCGGACAAGTTTTTACCGATCGCCGAGAAGACCGGCATGATCATTAATATCGGCAACTGGGTGATCAACGAAGCCTGCCGCCAGCTGCGGCAGTGGCATGACGAGGGCAACCGCGACTGGAGCGTCTCGGTTAACCTCTCCGCACTGCAGTTTCATCAGCGCGATCTGATCGACACGCTGCGCCAGACGCTGCAGCGCTACCAGCTGCCGGAAGGCGCGCTGATGCTGGAAATCACGGAAAACATCGCCATGCGCGATCCGCAGTTCAGCCAGCAGCGCATCGCCGAACTGCAGCGGCTTGGCGTCAAAGTGGCCATCGACAACTTCGGCATTGGCTACGCCAATCTGCTGCACCTCAAGCATCTTGAGGCCAGCGAGCTGAAAATTGATCGCGCCTTCATTAACAGCCTGCGTGCCGACAGCGAGGATGCAACCGTGGTAACCGCCATGCTGACGCTGGCGCAAAGCCTTAACCTGCGCATGGTGGCGGAGGGCGTGGAGACCGAAGAGCAGCAGCGCCTGCTGACCGGCCTCGGCTTTGACACGCTGCAGGGGTATCTGCTGGGCAAACCGACGCCGGCAGAGCGCATCGGCGAATTCACTGCATCAACGCCGATGGCGCCGCACTTTCCTGATAACGTGCTGCCGCTCACCGGCGCCTGACCAGCAATTTTTGTTCTCCTTCACATCGGAAGCTTTCATCGTTCAGTGACTCATATCGGCAGCCGGTCTGCCGATAATTTCAATTATAAAACCAACATTTTCTTTTTCATTTCAACAACACCACAGCTGACTTAACACAGCTTTTTTATATGGGAAATCACTATGTTAGTGACTTCGTACGATGCGTTTACCGTTCTCGTTTCGATACTGGTAGCGATGCTGGCCTCGTTTACCGCGCTGGATATGGCGGGGCGCGTCGCTTCCTCGACGGGCCGGGTGGCGCTGGTCTGGCTGCTGGGCGGCGGCTTCGCCATGGGCGTGGGCATCTGGGCCATGCACTTTATCGGCATGCTGTCGATGAGCCTGGATATGGTGATGAGCTACGATCCGCTGCTTACCGCCGCCTCAATGGTGGTGGCGATTCTTGCCTCCATCTTTGCCCTGTGGCTGGTGTGCTCGTCCGGCGACTTGCCGTGGCGACGGCTGCTGGGCGGCGCGCTGGTACTGGGTTCCGGCGTGGTGGCGATGCACTACACCGGCATGGCGGCGCTGATGTTTGAGCCGGGCATCAGCTGGAACTGGGGCTGGATTGCGGTTTCGGTGCTGATTGCGCTGGTGGCTTCCGGTGCCGCGCTGTGGCTGGCGTTCAACCTGCGCGAAGGGCATGGCCGCGTCACGCTACTGCGCGTCGGGGCGGCCGTGGTGATGGGCTGCGCCATTGCCGGCATGCACTATACCGGCATGGCGGCGGCGAACTTCCCGATGCACAGTCACGCCACGCATCACGGCGTGAACAGCGACTGGCTGGCGATGCTGGTCACGGTAGTGACGCTGGCGATCCTCGGCATTACGCTGCTGGTTTCGATGCTCGACGCACGTATGCAGGCGCGCACCTCGATCCTCGCGCGCTCGCTGGCAGAGGCCAACCGCGAGCTGGCCCAGCTGGCGCTGCACGATAACCTGACGCGACTGCCGAACCGCATCCTGCTGGAGGATCGTCTCGAGCAGGCGATCAACAAGGCCAACCGCGAGCGCTCGCAGTTTGCGCTGATGTTTATGGATCTCGACGGCTTCAAAGCAGTCAACGATGCCTTTGGTCACCACGTCGGCGATAACCTGCTGATTGCGGTAACCGAACGCATGACTGACCAGATGAAAGGGCACTACACGCTGGCGCGGCTGGGCGGTGACGAGTTCGTGCTGCTGATTGAGATCGGCGATCCCAACGATGCCGCAGCGGTGGCGGATGCGCTGGTAAAAGCCGTGGATCGCCCGTTTAGCGTGTCACGCTACGAGCTGATGGTGTCGCTGAGTATCGGCATCGCCGTTTATCCGGGTGATGGCAAGGACGAGCGCGAGCTGATGTTTAACGCCGACGCCGCGATGTATCACACCAAGAACAACGGCCGCAACGGCTACAACTTCTTCCAGCCGTCCATGAACACGCTGGCGCAGTCGCAGCTGCAACTTAATAATGACCTGTGGCAGGCGCTGGATAGCAACGAGCTGCGTCTGTTCTATCAGCCTAAGTACTGCGCGCCGAGCGGGCCGATCATTGGCTTCGAAGCGCTGCTGCGCTGGCAGCACCCGACGCGCGGCCTGCTGACGCCGGACAAGTTTTTACCGATCGCCGAGAAGACCGGCATGATCATTAATATCGGCAACTGGGTGATCAACGAGGCCTGCCGCCAGCTACACATCTGGCACCAGCAGGGCCATCCGCACTGGTCGGTGGCGGTGAACCTCTCTGCCTTGCAGTTTGAGCAGTGCAACCTGGTCGACACCGTGACGCAGGCGCTGGAACAGCATCAGATCCCGGCGGAGTTGCTGACGCTGGAAGTCACCGAAACCACGGCGATGCGCGATCCGGAAGAGAGCGTGCGCATCCTCACCGAGCTGACCAGCATGGGGGTAAAAGCCTCGATTGATGACTTCGGCACCGGCTACTCCAGCCTGCTGTATCTCAAGCGCTTACCGGCCAGCGAGCTGAAAATCGACCGCGCCTTTGTTAACGAGCTGCAGGCGAAATCGGAAGACGCAACCATCGTCTCCGCCATCGTCGCACTGGCGCAGTCGCTGGATCTCAAAGTGGTGGCCGAAGGCGTGGAAACCCAGGATCAGCAGGCGTTCCTCACCGGGCTCGGCTGCGACACCCTGCAGGGCTTCCTGCTGGGCAAACCGCTGCCGCCAGAGCGCATCAGCGAGCTGCCGGACTTTGTGAAGGACAAACCCGCGGCGCTGACGGCGGAGTAGGGGCTGGTTTCTGCCGCCTGGAGCTCCTCTCTCCCGCGTGCGCGCTGTGTGTCTTTCCTCCCTCACCCGCGTGCG
>NZ_SDFT01000290.1:0-1743 GCF_004916815.1 Pantoea sp. R102 | reverse complement strand
GCTCAGCTGCGCGCGCAGGCTGAGATTGAAAACATCCGTCGCCGTGCCGAAATGGACGTGGAAAAAGCGCACAAGTTTGCGCTGGAAAAGTTTGCCAACGAGCTGCTGCCGGTGATTGATAGCCTGGAGCGCGCGCTGGAAGTGGCGGATAAAGAGAACACCGAGCTGGCTTCGATGATTGAAGGCATCGAGCTGACGCTGAAATCACTGCTGGGTGCGGTGCGCAAGTTCGGTGTGGAAGTGGTGGGCGAAACTAATGTGCCGTTCAACCCGGATGTGCATCAGGCGATGTCGATGATGGAGTCTGAAGAAGTGGCGCCAAACCACGTGCTGATGGTGATGCAGCGCGGTTACACCCTCAACGGTCGCCTGCTGCGTCCGGCGATGGTTGCGGTATCAAAAGCCAAAGGCTAAGCCGCTCCCGTGTAACAACGGCCGCTGATGCGGCCGTTTGTGTTTTCAGGGCAGCACCGGCGTCCAGTCAATGGGCGTCTGGCCAGCCTGGCTCAGCAGCGCATTGGCTTTGGAAAAATGCTGACAGCCAAAAAAGCCGCGATGGGCCGAAAGCGGCGAAGGATGCGGTGCTTTCAATACGTGATGACGCTGCGCATCAATAATGCTGCCTTTCTTCTGCGCGTGCGATCCCCACAGCAGGAAAATCACCCCTTCGCGATGGGTGTTGATGGCGCTGATCACATTGTCGGTGAAGGTTTCCCAGCCGAAACGCGCGTGCGAATGCGCTTTGCCAGCTTCCACGGTTAACACCGTATTCAGCAGCAGCACACCCTGTTTCGCCCAGCTTTCAAGAAAGCCGTGCTGCGGACGCTGAAAGCCAGGAATGTCCTGTTCCAGCTCTTTGTACATATTGAGCAGCGACGGCGGAATGGCCACGCCCGGCAGGACCGAGAACGCCAGGCCATGCGCCTGATTCGGGCCGTGGTACGGATCCTGGCCGAGGATCACCACTTTAATATCGCCCAGTTCGGTGAGACGGAACGCGTTGAACACGTCCTTTTGCGGCGGATAGACCGTCACGCCCGCCGCACGCTCTTCGGCTACCGCTTTCAGCGTTTCCACGAAGTAAGGTTTTTCTTTCTCTTCAGCCAGCACATCGTGCCAGGTCAGCTTCTCAGCCATCATTGACTCCCTGCAAATTGATGCCTTTAGCTTAGCGTGTCCGGCGGGGCAGCAGAAGGGTAAAAATAAGTTGAACAATTACAGAAAAAGTTAATGATGAAAATTATTATAAATCAATTTATTAGAGTGGGGGCAAAAATTCTGGCCGGACGAAATTGATACAGGTCAAAACGAGCCGGTCAGCGCGGTGATATACCAGAGCATCACATAACCCGAAGAACCGCGCTGTGCTCCTGCCGCAGCGCTAAGCCCTGGAGGCCTCTATGATTACCGGTATTCAAATTACTCAGGCACAAAATCCGCAGCTGCTGAACTCGTTCTGGCTGCTGGACAATGAGAAAGCCGAAGCCCGCTGCCTGTGCGCAAAAGGCGATTTCACGGAAGATCAGGTTGTTGCAGTCAGCGACCTTGGCGAGATTGCTTACCGTGAAATTCCACTGGAGCAGAAACCACAGGTGCGCGTTGAAGGCGGTCAGCACCTCAACGTTAACGTGCTGCGCCGTGAAACGCTGGAAGATGCGGTGAAGCATCCGGAAAAATATCCGCAGCTGACCATTCGCGTGTCGGGCTATGCGGTGCGCTTTAACGCGCTGACGCCAGAACAGC
>NZ_SDFT01000028.1:0-36616 GCF_004916815.1 Pantoea sp. R102 | reverse complement strand
GCAGGCTGCTGCGCCAGCGCGCGCGTCTGATGCTGCGCCACGCGATCGCAGGCCTGGAAGCCGAGCTTCTCATACAGCACCTGCCCCATATCGGTGGCGTGCAGCCGCACGTTGCAGCCGGAGAATTTTTCCAGCATGGCCTGCATCACCTGGCGGCCAATACCGCGTCCGCGCGCCTGTTCGCTCACAATCACCAGACCAATAGTGGCGGCATCCGGTCCCCAGCGCCAGCCAATCGCCCCGCCGAGATAGTCGCCCTGCGCCTCAACCACCACGCCTTCACCCAGGGCGATGAGCTGCTGCCAGTCTTCGCGGCGGTGCGCCCAGCCCAGTTGCTGAGTCAGGCGATAACCCGCTTCGGCGTCCGCGAGGGTCATGGCGCGCAATATCGTATTCATTCTGTTCTCCCTGAGAGGCGTTCTGCCCGCCAGCTTGCCACGTCCGTTTGCGGAAGCAAATAAAAAAGGCCCGCACCGGGCCAGAGAGGAAACTCAGATTTGGAAATCGATGGCGGGTTCGTCGTCGGTTTCGTAAGAGAGCGCCTGCCGTTTGATCTCTTCCAGTGACAGGTTAGCGTTACACAGTTCAAGGAACTGCCAGACGTAGTTGCGCTGGAGCTGGCCGCGCTTCAGTCCGAGCCACACGGTGTTGGCATCAAACAGATGGTGAGCATCGATCTTCACCAGGTCTTCGCCATCGTAAATATCGCATGCCTGATCGGCGAGGATACCGACGCCCAGCCCGAGTTCGACATAGGTTTTCACCACGTCAGAATCCTGCGCGCTGAGCACGATATCCGGGCGAAGGCCAGCAGCCTGGAATGCACGGTCCACGCGCGAGCGACCGGTGATCCCCTGACGATAGGTGATCAGCGGATGGCGGCTGAGGCTGGCGAGCGTGACCGGCTGATTCGCCAGCAGCTCGTGATCGTGCGGCACCAGCAGCGAGTGGTGCCAGCTGAACCACGGGAATGCCGCCAGGCTGGTGTTATTTACCAGTTGCTCCGAGGCGATGCCGACATCGGCCTCACCGGCCAGCAGCATGGCGACTATTTCCTGCGGTGAACCCTGATTGAGTTCCAGCCGCACGTTGGGATAGAGCTGGCGAAACGCTTTGATGACGCGCGGCAGGCTATAGCGCGCCTGGGTGTGCGTGGTGGCGATGGTCAGCACGCCGCTGGTCTCATTGGTAAACACATCCGCCAGCCGGCGCACTTTGCCGGCCTCATCAAGGATGCGTTCAGCAATGGTCAGCAGCGCTTTGCCCGGTTCGGTCATGCCTAACAGCCGCTTGCCACGACGAATGAAGATTTCCACGCCCAGTTCATCTTCCAGATCGCGAATATGCCGGCTCACCCCCGATTGTGAGGTAAACAACGTATTGGCGACTTCTGTCAGGTTGAATTCGCAACGGGCCGCTTCGCGTATAATTTTAAGTTGCTGGAAATTCACACCCTTTTCTCCTGTTTCCTGCCCCTGTTTCGTCCATGTTATGAAGTTGGTGTGATTGCAACAAATAATAAAAAACGGTGTGTTATGCGGAATAGTAATAAGCGTGAGGTTGGGGATGGGGGCGCTTTGCCGCCCTCACCCCGGCCCTCTCCCATGGGGAGAGGGAGTGGATCGCGCGCAGGAGCGGATAAATGTGATGCGATTTGCTGCCCTCACCCCGGCCCTCTCCCATGGGGAGAGGGAGTGGATCGCGCGCAGGTGCGGATAAATGTGAAGCGATTTGCTGCCCTCACCCCGGCCCTCTCCCATAGGGAGAGGGAGTGGATCGCGCGCAGGTGTGGGTAAATGTGCTGCGATTTGCCGCCCTCACCCATGAGGAGAGAGCGGATCGCGCGAGATTGAGATGGCGTGCCGGGATAGATGGCCGCGCCAGACGGTTCCCTCTCCCGCGGGCGGGAGAGGGTTAGGGTGAGGGGAAAAACCTCTCTCTATCACCCCACTAACATCAGCTCGCGCTCTTCCACCATCGGCTTATTCAGCAGCGACAGCAGAATATTTTTGACCGCCTGCGCCGATGGCGACAGCGGCAGGCGCGCTGAGACGTTCAGCGACAGCGGCAGATTCAGCGATGGACTGTTAATGCGTGCCATCCACGCATGCGTTGAACTCACCAGCGCGCGTGCCGCCGATTCCGGCAGTACGGTAACGCCCATGCCGCTCGACACCGCCGCGGTTAAGGTTGAGATCGACTCAATTTCACCGATGATTTTCGCGCTCAGACGACGCAGCGAGAACGCTTCGTCCACGCGTTTGCGCACTGCGCTGTAGTCACGCGGCAGGAACAGGTTCATCTGCGCCACGTCAGCCAGATCCACCGTAGCACCCGGACAGGCCGTCGCCCCTACCAGATACAGCTCCTCTTTCATCAGCGGAATGCTGTTGATACCGGCAGTCGGCGCCCGATCGTACAGCACGGCCATATCCAGCTGGCCATTCATCACTTTCTCATTGAGTGAAGTGCCGCTGTTCTCGTGCAGATAAACCAGCACATCAGGATATTGCTCGCGCACCGTTTGCAGCAGCGGCATGGTGAGTGAAGAGGCCGCCGTGCCCGGCGCGAGGCCAATCGATACCTGACCATTGAGCGCCTGGCCAGCGTTGATCACCGCTGTCTGCGCCTGTTCGCACTGGCGCAGAATGGTGCGTGCGTGAGCATAAAGAATTTTACCGGCTTCGGTTGGCGTTACGCCGCGCTTGGTGCGGATCAGCAACTGCTGGTCGAGTTCGTTCTCCAGCGTCGCCACCTGTTGGCTGAGTGCAGGTTGTGCGATATGCAGGACTTCTGCTGCCTGCGTCAGGCTGCCGATATCGACGATTTTTACAAAGTATTTCAGTCGTCTTAAGTTCATATTGCCTCCGTCACGGATCCCCGAATGCCCAAATGATGAGTTCTCAGCCTGCTGGCTTGTGACAAAGAAATTGCAATATGCAGGCCAGGTTTGATCTTTACCCGGCGGGCACTGACCAGAATTTTCCTAACGAACGGGAAAATAAGCGTTTCTGATTACCCCGAATGGGTTAATAAGTGCCGCACATGACCCATAACGTTTATCCGCTGGCGATGACGCACCCTGATGGTGCAGCATTTGCGAGGCAGATGTGCAAAAAAGTGATGACTGCGCGTGCTGCTGTGGTGCAAAACGGGCAGAAAATGCACGGATTGCGGGGGCAGAAAGGAGAATAAAGAGAAATTGCGCGGTGGCTATCAGTGGGAAAACTTATTGCGTCTGACGATGCCGGCAGCCCGGCAGCGTGCAATTACCGCCTTAACCCTGCTCCTCTCCCGGAAGAGAGGAGCAGAACGGGTTAGCGTTTTTTGCGGTTGCGGTGCATATCGATTGAAACCGCTGCGACGATGATCATCCCTTTGATGATGTCCTGCACGTAGGCATCGACGCCAACAAAGGTAAAGCCACTTTTGATTAAACCGAGGATTACTGCGCCGATCAGCGTGCCGGTAATCCGCCCGACGCCGCCCATCAGGCTGCTGCCACCGATAACTGCGGCGGCGATGGCGTCGAGTTCATACGCCATGCCCATGCTCGACTGGCCGCTGCTGACGCGCGCCGCCAGCACCACCCCCGCCAGACCCGAGAGCGCCCCGGCGATGGTATACACGATGATCAGGTATTTATTAACGTTGATGCCCGATACTTTGGCGGAGGTCATGTTGCCGCCAATCGCATAGACATATTTGCCGTAGCGGGTGTGTTTGAGTGCGATGTGGAACAGGAAGGCGACCACCAGGAAGATAATCACCGGCATCGCGCCCTGGCCGATGGAGGTGAAGCCGTCCGACAGGAAGCTGATCGGGTTACCCTGAGTATAATATTGTGCCAGACCGCGCGCCGACACCATCATACCGAGCGTGGCGATAAACGGCGGAATACCGGTTTTAGTGATGAGCACGCCGTTGACCACGCCGCACAGCAGGCCGACGCCGATGCCGGCGACGATCGGGATGGCGGCAGGCAGATTGACCAGCGACGGATACATCGGCGACAGGCTGTCAGACGTCTGCGCCAGGCTGGCGGCAACCACCGCCGTCAGGGCGATAACCGAACCGGACGACAGGTCGATACCGGTAGTAATAATCACCTGGGTGACGCCGACGGCGATGATACCAATGATCGCCACCTGCAGCACAATCAGCACTAAACGGTTGGTGTTGAGCAAAAATGACTGGTCACGCACGTACCAGCCGGCTATTTCAAAAATCAGCGCAATACCTAACATCACGACAAAGATGCCGGTGTCTTTCGGCAGTTTATGGCGCAGATTGCCGAAGAAAGAACTCTGTTCGGTGGCCTGCGGGGCCGTTACTTTTACGTTACTCATAGGGGTCTCGTGCCTCACTCGGATGCCAACGACAAAATGGTTTCCTGGTCGGCCTCTTCTTTATCGAGGATGCCGGTTATACGTCCGCCGTGCATCACCATCACCCGGTCGCTCATGCCGAGAATCTCCGGCAGCTCAGAGGACACCATGATGATGGCCACGCCACGGTTAGCCAGTTCACTGATCAGGCGGTAGATTTCGGCTTTGGCGCCAACATCAATGCCGCGGGTTGGTTCATCGAGGATCAGAATCTTCGGTTGCGCCAGCAGCCAGCGCGCAATCAGCACCTTCTGCTGATTACCGCCGCTGAGGTTATTGATGATCTGATCCATGGTCGGCGTTTTAATATTGAGTTTGCGGATCTGCTCCATGCAGTCCTGCGCCATCTTCATGTGGCTAACGAAACCGCTTTTGCCGATGTAATCGGGCATATTGACGATGCTCATGTTCTCCAGCACCGATAACACCAGAAATAGCCCGGACTTTTTGCGGTCTTCGGTGAGAAACGCCATGCCCTTCTCAATCGCCGTCGACGGCGAGTCGATTTTCACCGGCACACCATCAATCAGCACTTCACCGCTGTCGAAGCTTTCCATGCCGAACAGGCTCTCCATCACCTCGCTGCGTCCGGCACCCACCAGCCCGGCCACGCCGAGGATTTCGCCTTTGCGCACGCTGAAGCTGACATCGGTAAAGCGGTCTTTGCAGGTCAGGTTGCGCACCGTCAGCACTTCTTCGCCGATGGCGCTGTTGAATTTAGGGAACAGCTGCGTCAGTTCGCGTCCCACCATCTGAGTGATCAGCGACTGACGGGTAAAGGCGGTGGTGCTGTTGCTGCCGACCCAGGTGCCGTCGCGGAAGATGCTGATCTCATCGGTGATGGCGAAAATTTCATCCATTTTATGGCTGATATAGATGATGGCTTTGCCCTGGGCACGCAGGTCGCGGATGATGGTGAACAGATGCGCCACTTCAGTTTCCGTCAGCGCCGAGGTCGGTTCATCCATAATCACGATGTCGGAGTTCCACGACACCGCTTTGGCAATTTCCACCATCTGCTGGGATGCAATGCTGAGCTCGCCGACCAGCCGATCGGCTTTCAGACGGATATTCAGCTTGTTAAGCAGTTCCTGCGTCTGCTGGTTGAGCTTGCCGTGATCGACAAAGCCGTATTTCATCGGTTCACGACCGAGCCAGATATTCTCCGCCACGGTCATGTAAGGCACCAGATTCAGCTCCTGGTGAATCATGGAAATGCCGGAACGCAGCGCGTCCATGGTGTCCTGAAACTGCACTGGCTCCCCTTTAATGCGGATAGTGCCCTTATCGGGACGATACATCCCGATAAGGCATTTCATTAAAGTGGATTTGCCCGCGCCATTTTCACCCATCAGGGCATGTACCGACCCCGGCTTAATACGCAGTGAGACATTGTCGAGTGCCTTCACTCCGGGGAAGAACTTGCTGATGCCTTCGGCTTCAAGCGCAAAAGCGGTCATACATCACCTCCGTACGGCTTAAGGGGGAGCGATTATTTCTGGTTACGGTTTTCGAACTGCGCCATGTTGTCTTTGGTGATCAGCTGGTAAGGGATGTTGATGATTTTTTCCACTTTTTCGCCGTTCGCCAGTTTCACCGCAGTCTGTACGGCACCTTCGCCCTGACCTTTCGCATCCTGGAATACGGTGGCAACCATTTTGCCATTCTTCAGCATTTGCAGCGCATCAGGCGTACCGTCCACGCCGGCAATCAGGATGTGGTTCGGGTTTTTACCCAGCGCCTGCAGCGCACCAATCGCCATTTCATCGTTGTTTGAGGCAATGGCCTGGATATCGTCACCGGCGGTCATCCAGTTGCTCACCACGTCTACCGCATCGTTACGCGTAAACTTGGCGGTTTGCTTCTGTACCACCTTAATGCCCGGATATTTGGCGACCACCGCTTCGACGCCTTTAGTACGGTCACGGGTTGATTCGTTCGCCAGGTCGCCCATCAGGATCGCCACGTTGCCTTTGCCGTTCATCGCTTTGGCCAGTGCTTCCATCTGCAGACGGCCCGCCAGTTCAGAGTCGGAGCCGACGTACGCCATCTTGTCGGTCAGCTGACCCGCCGGTTTGCGGTTGACGAATACCAGTGGAATACCGGCTTTGGTCGCGGCATCCATGATCGGCTTCACCGCGTTAGTATCGACCGGGTTAACGACGATGGCGTCGACGCCCTGGCCGATGAAGTTTTGTACCTGCTGCAGCTGCTGAGAGACGTCGCCTTTGGCATCTTCCACCTGGCCTTTCACGTTGTCTTTTTGCATCTCTTTTTGCATGGCTGTGCGCAGGATGGTGAGGAAGTTGTCATCAAACAGCGCCATAGAAACGCCCACCTGGATATCTTTTGCCATCACAGCGGCAGGTAACATGCAAGCTAACAGGGAAGTCACTAACGCTTTTTTGAATTTCATAGGTAACCCTTCTTATTTGTTAACGTGCTCAGGTTGGCTGAGTCCGCGAATGAAAAATATCTTTTACATTCACTCAACGTCGCTGGCGTTTTTTTTCTGTTCGTAGAGGTAAGGCTTCTGGTCTGACGCTATCGGTACCGTGCTGCTCCTTTTTTCAACATCTTCCTTATCAATATGTTACTTTCGCAAGAAGCATTGAGCGGACAAAACTCGTTTCCGGCGTGATGATAAGCAGTTCATTTGTTTCATCCATTCTTCTTTTGAAATTTTCATCATAAAAGCACTGAAATGATTGTTTTAAAATCGGCAAATAACAAAACTTTGACACGCATCTAACATCTCAAAGGAAATGCGTTTAAAGTGAGATCTTGCTGGCAGTTTGAAATCTGCCCATTCAAGGCAGAAAAGCAGCAATCCGCTGCTTTTACGCGCACTTAAACCAGAAGTGTGCGATCGGGCTTTGACAACGGGGATCGGCATCGCTAATATTCGCCTCGTTCCAACGATTCCTCTGTAGTTCAGTCGGTAGAACGGCGGACTGTTAATCCGTATGTCACTGGTTCGAGTCCAGTCAGAGGAGCCAGATTTTAAGAAGCCCGCTCAGGGAAACCTGAGCGGGCTTTTTGTTGTGGTGAGTTTGCTGGGCGATGGAAGATGATACGGGCCGCTAAATCAAACCCGCCGGACTGATGTCAGCCACCCTTTTATTTTATAACGTTTTGCCCAGGCAAATGGCCTCTTCCCGGCCGCGGTAGGGTCCGTAATTTTCTCTCTGCCGGTAACCCTGCCTGATATAAAAATCCACGGCGCGCTGATTAACATGCCGGGTTTCCAGACACAGTTCACGATATCCCAGGGTTTTTGCCGCGGCTTCCAGAGCGCAGAGCAAGGCGCAGCCGATGCCCGGCAAACTGCGGTCGGAGAACATCCTTTTCAGTTCAGCGATCCCGGCAGCCACCGGCCGTAACGCGCCGCAGCCGACGGCCGTGCCCTGCGCGTCTCTCGCGATCACCCACAACGCGCCTTCACCCTGAAAGGTGTCAACGCTGGCGCGGCTGTTTCCGCCATCGCCAGTGATAGCCGCAAGCTCTGCGGAGAGTTTTTCAATCAGCCACTGTGATTCCGCCGAGCGCGGGTCTGCGTGTTCAATCTTCACCATCGTGATACCTGTATCGAAGGATGCTGCTGTGCCGCTATGGTTTTACGCTAATCTGAAGTAGCGTTCCAGATCCTGCAGTAAACCCGGATGCGAAGGTTGCCAGCCGGTACGCTGCCGGGTTAGTTCTGCTGATGCACGCATATCCATGGTAACGAACAGCGCCAGCCAGCCAAAGTGGGCACTGGCTTCTTCGCGGGTCAGTTGCACGACAGGAACACCCAGGCCCGCTCCGATGTCTTCGGCAATGTTGCGCAATGAAATGCCCTGTTCCGCAACGGCATGGTAACGCTGGCCAGGCAGCGCTTTCTCAAGCACTGTCCGATAAAGTGAGGCGACATCAGCAACATGCGCCGCAGCCCATTGATTGTTTCCCTCTTCCACATAGGCTGAAACGCCTTTTTCTCGCGCCAGCTGGATTAACGCTGAAACGAACCCCTGTTTTACCTCGTTGTGCACTTGAGGCAACCGGATGATGGAAACATTGACGCCACTGTCTGCGACCTGGGCTGCTGCTATTTCAGTCGATTTGCGCGGATTTTGCGTCGACGGGTCGTAAAAATCCTCGCTGGCAAGCTGACCCGGTGCACGACTGCCCATGGCAGCAACTGAAGTGATAAGTAATGGTCGCGTCGAATCCAGTAATCCCTTACCCAAGGCTGCAATTGCCTGAGTTTCCTGCATTGCCGTGTCCTGTGGGTGAGCAAAAGCGTGGTCATAAGCGCAGTGGATCACCGCGTCAGCGGCGCGGGCACCCACGGTCAGACTCAGAAGATTCTTCAGTTCGCCCCGGTGCGCGTCCGCGCCAATACGATTAAGACGCTGGACAGTCTGCTCCGAACGAGCCAGTCCGGTGACATGATGACCGGCCTGAATCAGCTCAGCGGCGAGCGCCATACCGATAAACCCGCTTGCACCTGTTATGAACACATTCATTACAATCCCCTTATCGATGGTCTGGGACAAAAACGTCCCGGTGATAAGCAGATTAAAATATGAATAATGGTACGGTCTCTGCTATAACGAGGTAATTTTATGCAGATCGTACGGAATTTTATGGATCCACTTTCCGAAGTGCTTACTCTGCTCAGATTGCAGGGGGCTATCTCAGGCGGTTTTCCAGTGGAAGCACAGACCGCGCTGGTGTTTGCGCCTCATCAGGGCATCAAATGCTACTGTGTTGTGGAAGGTTGCTGCTGGGTAGCGGTTGATGGAAACCAGCAGCCTCTGTTACTGGAAACCGGCGACTGTGTATTTCTCACCTCTGGCAAATCCTTTAGTCTGGCCACCCATCCCACAGCGAAAAGACAGCCTTTTGTACCGCCCGACAGCGAAACGGGCGCGCTGACGCAGGTCACGCCCGATCAGGGTGCTTTTATTCTCGGCGGTCGATATACCTTCGATAGCGCACTGGCAGATATCCTGCTGCAGGCTCTGCCCGCGATCATTCCTGTCAGGCAGGGCACGGGAACCAACATTATGCGCAGTGCGATGGAATGTCTGAGAGAGGAGATACAAACTTCGCAGCCAGGCGGCGTTTTACTCTCGCAGCAACTGGTGCAGATTATGCTGGTGCAGGCGCTCAGGGTATTTCTTCAGCAGGAAGGTGAAGAGCGTATTGGCTGGCTATTTGCCCTTTGCGATCCTCAACTCAAAGCCGCACTTAATTTAATGCATGCCGATCCCGCGTTCTCGTGGACGTTGCAGGAACTGGCCCATCGGACGGGGATGTCGCGTACGGTATTCGCGAAAAAATTTAAATCCCGGGTGGGGATGACGCCGATGCGATACCTGTCGAGATGGCGAATGCTGCTGGCAGGGGAGCGCCTGAGAAGCTCGCGCGAACCCATTTCGCAGATTTCATTTTCTGCCGGATATGATACTGAAAGCGCATTTGGACGCGCGTTTAAAAAAGAGTGGGGATGCTCTCCACGAGAGCATCGTCAACAGCAACAAAACGCCACGTAGTGAGTGGATATTGCACTATCAGTGCTTAATTATTTTGCCCCGCGAGGCGATCGTTAAACGCCTGATAAAAGGCAGTATAATCTCCGCGAGCGGCAAAGCGCTGAGGCTTAACCCTTTCAACCAGCACCTCGGCAGTGTCCGGCTGTTCCTGCAATATTTGCAGCGTTTCCTGCATATACTCAGCCAACGGCATCGCTGCCGGATTCGTTGCATGCTGCCTGCCCATTAATTCAGTTTGTACCAGCGGCGGAACCAGTTCCGTTACCTGAATGGCGGTATCACGCAATTGATAGCGCAGACTCTGCGTCCAGGAGTGAATTGCCGCTTTGGTGGCACAATACGCAGGGGTAAGCGACAGGGGCACAAAGGCGAGACCGGAAGAAACGGTCAGAATAGCGGCGTGGGGTTGCGCCAGAAAATGTTCAATTAGCGCAGCCGTTAAGCGAATCGGCCCTAATAAATTGGTGGTGATTTCTGCTTCAGCCACAGTAACGTCACCCCTTTTCAGATCTTCCCTGCGCATGATGCCGGCGTTATGGATCACCACATTCAGTGCCGGCCAGCGCTGAATGACAGTTTGCGCACCGCTGAGAATTGCATCATGACTATCCATATCCATTACGATGGCGTGCATGCCAGGATTGGCTGCGATAGTTTCATCCAGTACCTCTTTTCGCCTGCCAGCAATAATAACCTGATTACCTGCAGCCAAAAGCGCTTCAGCCATAGCACGTCCTATGCCTGAACCGCCGCCGGTGATCAAAATGGTGTTACCGGTTAATTCCATAAAACTCTCCTTAACGTGCAATTAACGATCCGAACGGATATTTGCGATGCGATAAGGAGAGTATATTCAGGTTGCCGATCGGCTACTCTTCAGAAGGTACGTAATACTATGCTGAAAATACCTGCCTGACATGAAAATGTGCCCCGCGCAGAGGAAACGGAAAGATTCCGTTTACCGCCTGTCAATGCGCTGCACCAGCCGATCGCCGAGCCACTGGATACCGCACACCAGCACGATCAGTACGGCGATCACCGCCACCATCACCGCCGTGTCAAAACGCTGATAACCGTAGCGAATTGCCAGATCGCCCAGACCGCCCGCCCCGATGGCGCCCGCCATTGCCGAGGCGCCAATCAGCGCCACCAGCGTGACGACAAAACCGGAAAGAATGCCCGGCAGCGCTTCAGGAATCAGCACCTCCCAGACAATACGTAATTTGCTGGCGCCCATGGCACGCACCGCATCAATCAGCCCGCGATCGACATCGCGCAGTGAAACTTCCGCTACCCGGGCAAAATACGGCGTAGCGGTGATCGATAACGGCACAATTGCGGCCCAGGTGCCCAGGGAGGTGCCGACCAGCAGACGGGTAAAGGGAATCAGCGCCACCAGCAGAATAATGAACGGCAGCGAGCGAAAGCCGTTGATCACTACGCCCAGCAGACGATTGATGCTCCGGTTTTCAGCAATGCCGCCGGGGCTGGTGGTCACCAGAATCAGTCCCAGCGGTAATCCGGCCAGCAGCGAAAACAGGCCGGCCACCGCCGTCATCAGCAGCGTTTCACCCAACGCGTTGAGCAGTAAATCAATCATCACTGGCGACATAACCGACCAACTCCACCTGTGCCTGCTGCGCACGCAGCCAGCTGAGAACCTGATACTCATCGGCCGCGTTGGCAGCCGGGAGCGCAATAAAGAAACGCACTACCGCGTAGTGCTGAATGTGGTCGATGCCCCCCTGCAGCAGGCGAAATTTACCCGGCAGAGCGCTGGCAAACTGCGTCAGCAAATCCCCCTGCGCCGCCACGCCAGCAAAGTGAACGCTATAGATCGCCTCACCTTCACGCTGTTCGCTGAGCCGCGCTGCGAGATTTTCCGGCAGCTGCGGCAGCAGCCCGCGCAGCAGCGTGCGCGTCAGCGCGGATTGCGGATGGGCAAACACCTGCCACACCGGGCCCTGCTCGACAATCTCCCCGGCATCGATAACGGCCACGCGATGCGCCACGGATTTGATCACCTCCATCTCATGCGTGATCAGCAAAATGGTGATACCAAGCTGCTGATTGAGCGATTTCAGCAGCGCGAGAATCGAGCGGGTGGTTTCCGGATCGAGCGCCGACGTGGCTTCGTCACACAGCAGCAGCGCCGGGCTGGCGGCCAGCGCGCGGGCAATGCCGACGCGCTGTTTTTGTCCACCGGAGAGCGCCGCCGGATAGTGTCCGGCCTTGTCGCTCAACCCCACCAGCGCCAGCAGTTCCGCTACGCGCTGGTTGCGCTGTGCCTTTTCCATGCCAGCTATTTTCAGCGGCAGCGCCACATTCTGCGCCACGGTTTTTGCCGACAGCAGATTGAAGTGCTGAAACACCATGCCGACGCGACTGCGCACCGCCTGCAGCTGCTGCTCTGACAGACCGGTAATACGCCGCCCTTCAATCTCGATTACGCCTTCATCAGGCTGCTCCAGCCCGTTGAGACAGCGAATCAGCGTCGATTTTCCGGCGCCGCTGCGCCCGATCAGGCCAAGGATTTCGCCTTTTTGCACCGTCAGTGAGACATTGCGCAGCGCCTGTGTCTGGCCGAAACGGCGCGACACGCCCTGCAAACGCACCACGTTGCTGTGCTGCGCCACGCGCTCGCGTACTGTTGCCTCTTCGATCACGCCGCGCGCCACGGCGGTCAGGGGCACGGTGGCCTCGGAAAATAGCGTCATGGATGGGTTCCTTACCAGGCGGTTTCGCCCGTGCCTTTGTAGACCTTGTCAAACACCGTTTTGACGGCATCGTTCTGGTACGATGCCACCAGGGTTTTCACCCACGGGGCGCTGGCGTTCTCTTTTTTCACCGCGATAAAGTTGTTGTACGGATTGTCTTTCACCGGCTCCTGCGCGATACGATCCGCCGCGGTCAGGCCGCTTTTCAGCGCCCAGTCGGTATTGACCACTGCTGCATCAAGATCCGGCACCGAGCGACCAATGATGCCGGAATCCAGCTCTTTGATTTTCAGGTGATGGGGATTGTCAGTGATGTCGGCCGTGGTGGCGGCAATGCCGACGCCCGGTTTGAGTTTGATCAGCCCCTGTTGCTGCAGCAGCACCAGACCGCGCGCCTCGTTCGACGGATCGTTAGGCACGCCGATTACCGCTCCGTCTTTCAGAGCGGCGGCACTTTTCACTTTCTTCGAATAGAGACCGATCGGCCAGACGGCGGTATCGCCGACGCGCACGATATCGTAATGATTGACCTTGATTTGATTATTCAGGAACGGCTGATGCTGGAAGGCATTGGCATCCACTTCACCATTCTGTAACGCTTCGTTGGGCTGATTATAATCATTGAAAATCACGGTTTTCACCGTCAGCCCTTTCGCGGCGGCCTGCTTTATTACTTCACGCCAGACGTCTTCGTCCTCGCCGCTCATGATACCGACCTTCACCGCGGTTTTATCCGCCGCCTGCGCCACTGAAAACGGCGCGACCACGCTGCCGGCAACCAGTAACGCGCCGACAGTTAACAACAATTTATTTTTGGCTGATCCAAAGCGTGTGTGCATAAATTATTTCCTGAGTGTTATTATTACGCGAGTCAAAATAAGCTGCCGTGATCGACAGATACGCGCAGTATACGCAGTTGCTTATTCCAGCATTATGATTTATCCGGGAATGCTATTCCTGAAATGAATAAAGCCATGCCGCCGCTCGTCGCGCCAAAAGGCCCCGGGCGGCTGTGCTACCATGCCTGTTTGATTGACCGTTATTGAGCGCTATGTCGGATACCACACCCAAACGTAAAAATGACCCGGAAGGGTTGAAAAAACGCATCCTCGCCGGTGCGCTGCAAACCTTCGCCGAATACGGTATGCAGGGCGCGCGAATGGAGCAGATTGCTGAACTGGCACAGACTACCAAGCGCATGGTGGTGTATCACTTCATCAACAAAGAGAAGCTGTATATTGAGGTGCTGGAGCAGGTGTATCAGGCGATTCGCCAGCATGAAACCGGCCTGAATCTTACTACGCTGGAGCCGGAAGAGGCGATGATCAAACTGGTGGAAGCCAGTTTTGACTATCACGTCACGCATCCCGATTTTATGCGCCTGGTGTGTACAGAAAACCTGCTGCGCGGGCGTTACATCATGCAGTCGGAGCGCATCAAAGCGATGAACAAAAGTACCCTCGATTTGCTGGATGACATCCTGTCCCGCGGCCAGCGTCAGGGCATCTTTATCGACGGCCTGGATACCGTGGACGTACACCGCCTGCTCAGCAGTATTTGTGTGCATCACGTCTCCAACCGCTACACCTTCCACACGCTGTTTACCCCCCACGACAGTGAAGAGGACAGTATTCGCCGCAACCGTCAGCTGGCGGTGACGGCAACGCTGCGTTATATCCGCAAAGCCCCGTAATCTGCGGGTTCGCTGTGATGGTCTACGCTTGATCAAATAAACGGGACCGTGACAGACCTCAGATTAAGGAACGCTGTAGTGAAGAAAGATGCTCTCCTCTATCCGTTACGCAACACGCAACATACCGATGACACGCCTGCGCTCTGGAACTGGGCGCAGAATTCGGTAGTTGGCCAGCGCCAGCAGTTGCATCAGCCGCGTAGTGAATCCGAGCTGCAACAGCTGTTGCGCGACTCGCACGGCAAAGTGCGCGTGCTCGGCAGCCGTTTGTCGCCCGGTCGCATGCTGTGCGTACAGCCGCAGGACGTACTGCTGGATCTCAGTGCGCTGCACGGCATCCTCGCTCAGGATGAAGAGAGCGTCACGTTTGCCGCGGGCACGCCGCTGCAGCAGGTGTATGACAGCCTGACAAAGATGGATCGCATGCTCGCCTCTTCGCCCGGCGTGATTGCGGTGCAGACGCTGGCCGGCGCGCTGGCAACCGGCACCCACGGTCAGGGCCTGGCACAGAGTTCGCTGGCGGACGAAGCGCTGCATATCCGCATGGTGCTGGCCGATGGCAGCGTGCGCGAGTTTCAGCGCGGCGACGCCGATTTCCCGGCGGCGATGGTTTCACTTGGCGCGCTCGGCATCGTCACCGCCATTACGTTGCGTACTCAGCCATTTCGCCTGTTTACCTGCCATAAATTCGCGGCGTCTGCCGATTCACTGGAACAGGATTTGCTGACGTGGAATGAGCAGCACGAACTCAGCAAAGCCTGGTGGTTTGTCGATGACAACCTGATGCATGTCTGGAACGCCGATGTCGCCAGTGCCGAGGACAGCCAGGCATGGTACGACCATCAGCGCGAAGTGATTGAGCACGGCGATCAGGCCGACAGCAGCCTGAACGATACCATCGATCAGACGCTGGAACACATGCATCGCGACACGCAGATTCACGGCAAAGGCGGCAAACAGTTCCGTACCGTCACCCGCTTCCGTGATTTCACCGACATCAGCGGCGATATCTACCAGCTGTTTTGTCGTGGCATCGCCGTACCGCAGATCAACGTTGAGATTGGCGTGCCGCTGGCCAAAACGCCGGAAATTATCAGCAAGATTAAAGCCTGGTACGCGCAGAATCGTCCGCACATGCACTATCCCATCATCCTGCGCTGCACCGGCGCTTCACAGGCGTGGATGAGCCCGGCGCATCAGCAGCCGACCTGCTTTTTTGGTTTCGTGGTGTATTACGCAGATGACGGCTCGCTGTCGCAGGACGGACTGCATTTCCTCACCGAAGTGGAAAAACTGCTGGCGGCAGAAGGCGGACGTCCGCACTGGGGGAAATATTACGATCCGCAGCGCTATCAGTGGCGCGCCATCTATCCGCAGTGGGATGCGTTTCGTGCGGTGCGTGAACAGCTGGATCCGACGCACCGCTTTAGCAATGACTATGTCACGGCTTTGTTTGATTGAGTTTGATGGGGAGAATCTATGTACGCCTGGGTAACGCTGTTAACGCAGCCGGAATATTACGTCGGGGTGAAAGCGCTGCATCGCTCACTCAAACGCAGCGAAACGCGCTGGCCGCTGATTGTGATGGTCACCGATGCCATCGACCTGAGCATGCGCGAAGCATTGCAGGCGCTGGGCTGCGTGATCCATCCGGTCCAGCCGCTGATGCCGGACGCTGCGCTGGAGCAGCATTATGCCTCGGCACAGTTTGGTGAAGTATGGAGCAAGCTGCGCGCCTGGGAGCTGACCGGCTGCGAGCGCGTGGTGTTTCTTGATGCCGATATGCTGGTACTGCGCAACATGGATGAGCTGTTTACGCTTGACCTCGGTAAGCATGCGCTGGCTGCCTGTCACGCCTGCCGCTGCAACCCGAATCAAATCGCCAGCTATCCTGACAGCTGGCAGCCGGAGCATTGTCACTACACCTGGCAGGCGCGCGGTGAGACGCCGCCCGACGACCTTGATAACTATCTCAACGGCGGCTTTCTGGTACTGCAGCCGGATCAGGCGGTTTTCGACTGGCTGCAGCAGAAAGTGGCTGAGATTGACGACCTGCGCCGCTATCCGTTCTCCGAACAGGATTTGCTCAATGAAGTGTTTGCCGGACGCTGGCTGCCGCTGCCGTACATTTATAACGCGCTGAAAACCCTGCCGTTCCAGCATGCCGGCTTATGGCATGACAATGAGGTGAAGAATCTGCACTACATTCTCGCCAAGCCGTGGAAACGCGACCTGAACCAGCCAGAGGCGCAGCGCGACCGTTATTACGCGCTGGATAAGCTGTGGTGGGAGCTGGGCGCGGATTAATGGCTGGTCGCGGCACGATTTATCGGGTAATGGTTGGTCGCCATAAATGGCGACCCTACAGAGTTGAATGCGGGTCACAAGGTCTGGGTGCGTTCGTGAAGGACGCGTTGTCGCCATCAATGGCGACCCCACAGAATCTAATACGCGTCAAAGCCTTTGCTGAATTTTGTAGGGTGCGCATTTATGCGCACCTGGTAACGGCGCGATTTATCGCGCAATGGTTGGTCGCCATAAATGGCGACCCTACAGGGTTGAATGCGGGTTACAAGGTCTGGGTGCGTTCGTGAAGGACGCGTTGTCGCCATCAATGGCGACCCTACAGAATTTAAAACGGGTCAAAGCCTTTGCTGAATTTCGTAGGGTGCGCATTTATGCGCACCTGGGCGCAATGGTTGGTCGCCATAAATGGCGACCCTACAGGGTTGAATGCGGGTTACAAGGTCTGGGTCCGTTCGTGAAGGACGCGTTGTAGCCATCAATGGCAACCCTGCAGAATCTAATACGCGTCAAAAGACCTTGCCGCATTTCCCAGGGTGCGCATTTATGCGCACCTGGTCGCGGCGCGATTTATCGCGCAATAATTGTGCGCTTCCCTGCGCACTGTGGCTTAACGCCAGCCGAGCTCTGGCGCGACGTGGGTCAGAATGCTGTCGATCACGTGCGCGCAATAGTCCACGCCAAGCTGATTAGGGATGGTCAGTAACAGAGTATCGGCTTCCGCAATCGCTTCATCCTGAGCCAGCTGTTTGATCAGCTGCTCCGGCTCTGCGGCATAGCTACGCCCAAAGATGGCGCGGGTTTTCTCATCGAGGAACCCGACGGAATCCTGCTCCTGTCCGCCACGACCGAAGTAAGCGCGGTCGGTGTCGTTCATCAGGGCAAAAATACTGCGGCTGACCGACACGCGCGGCGCACGCTGATGCCCTGCCGCCTGCCAGGCTTCTTTATAGGCGCGAATCTGCTTCGCCTGCTGCACATGGAACGGTTCGCCGGTCTCGTCATCTTTCAGCGTCGAGCTCTGCAAATTCATCCCCAGCTGGGCCGCCCAGATCGATGTGGCGTTCGAGCCGGAGCCCCACCAGATACGCTCACGCAGGCCTTCGGAATACGGCTCCAGGCGCAGCAGTCCCGGTGGATTCGGGAACATCGGCTGCGGATTGGGTTTGGCAAACCCTTCGCCACGCAGCACTTCCAGCAGCTCTTCGGTGTGACGACGTCCCATATCCGCATCGGTTTCCCCTTCGCGCGGATTAAAGCCAAAGTAGCGGTAGCCTTCAATCACCTGCTCCGGCGAGCCACGGCTCAGGCCGAGCTGCAAACGGCCGTTGGCGATCAGGTCCGCTGCTCCGGCGTCTTCCGCCATATACAGCGGATTTTCGTAACGCATGTCGATCACACCGGTACCAATCTCGATGCGGCTGGTTTTGGCACCGACTGCCGCCAGCAGCGGAAACGGTGAACTCAGCTGGCGGGCAAAGTGGTGTACGCGGAAATAGGCACCGTCGGCACCCAGTTCTTCGGCGGCAACGGCCAGGTCAATCGACTGCAGCAGCACATCCTGCGCCGAACGGGTGGCCGAGTGTGGTGACGGGGTCCAGTGACCGAAAGATAAAAAGCCAATTTTTTTCATGCTAAATGCTCCTCGCGGGCCAGAACGGCGCCGGCGTCATCAATCAGAATTCGATGAGGTAAGGTTACGCCTGTGCGAAGAGGACTGATAGCCAATAGTTTTCGCGCGCTTCTTCAACTTTTTTGCATAACAAAGCAATTTTCCGTCTTTGTGTTTATCACGCGTATCACGCATCGTGAGCGCATCTTTTCCCGTCTCGCTGACTGAATACATGAACATGGTCAAAGGAACCTCCGCCTACCTCAGTGCGCAACAGCGCGAAGTGGTGCACCAGCTGGCGCGCAGCTGGCTCTGGCGCAGCGAATTGCCGACCTGGCTGTTAATCATTACCGTTTATAGCGGCTGGTTCGCCAGCGTGCTGTACTGGCAAACGCTGGGCCTGCCCCTCGCCACACTGCTGCTGATCCTGTTCACCACCTGGTATTTGTCGCTGCAGCATGAGCTGATTCATGGCCATCCGACGCGCCTGCCGCGCCTTAATCAGCTGTTTGGCACGCTGCCGCTGGCGGTGTGGTATCCGTATGGTCTGTACCGGGATTCGCACCTGGCGCATCACCGCAACCACACCCTGACCGATCCGCATGATGATCCGGAAACCTATTATCTGTCGCCGGCGCACTGGGCTCGGCTCAAACCCTGGCAGCAGCGCGTTATCCATCTGCGCAACACCTTTCCGGGACGTCTGCTGCTGGGACCGCTGCTGGATATCCTCGCCACGCTGCGCGCGCTGACGCAAAGCATGGTGCAGCGCGACGTTCCGGCGATAATGATGTGGCTGGTGCACCTGCTTCTGCTGGCCGGACTGTTTTACTGGCTCAGCCTGCGCGACTTTTCCCCGCTGTGGCTGGTGCTGGCGGTGAGCTATCCGGCGCTGATGCTGACCAAGGTGCGCTCATTTTACGAACATCGTGCCGATGAGGCGCCGCTGGCGCGCTCGGTGAATAACGAAGCGGCCTGGCCGTGGCGCCTGCTGTTCCTGAATCTCAACTATCATTCTGTACATCACGATCTGCCCGGTTTACCCTGGTACGGTCTGCGCAAAGTCTATTTGCTCTACCGCGACGGCTACTATCAGCGTAATCAGGGTTTTCGCGTTGCCGGTTACGGCCAATGGATGAAGCGCTTCTGGCGTCAGCCGATCGACGTTAACGCCCACCCGGGACACCACAAGGACGCACAGAATGCACATCATCTCTTTACCGATGTACGACATCGACCACCCGAGCACGCTGGCCATGACCTCAGTGCTGACGCGGCTGCTGGCGAAGCGCGGCGTGCAGGCTGAGGTGCAGTGGCACGACGACCTGCTGCCACACTGGCGTGATGACAATCTGCTGCTGAGTCAGACCTGCGGCTATCCGCTGGTCGCGCTATTGCCTGACGTGCAACTGGTGGGCACGTTTCAGTCCAATGCGCCTGGCTGCCATGATCTGCGCTATCGCAGCTGGCTGGTGGCACGGCAGGAAGATGAGAACCTGAGCCTCGCTGATTTCCGCGGCCGTCGCGCAGTGTGCAACAGCAATGACTCACACTCCGGATACAATTCGCTGCGCTACATGGTCGCGCCGCTGGCCCAGGACGGCAAATTCTTCGCCACCACCCGGTTCAGCGGCAGCCACCGCCAGTCGCTTGCCGCGCTGCGCGCCGGACAGGCCGACCTCGCCGCCATTGATTGCATCACCTGGGCGCTGCTGCGCAAATACCGGCCGCAGGAGCTGCAGGGCTTAGCCATTATCGGTGAAACCCCGCTGTGTGCCGCGCTGCCGCTGATAACCTCGGCGAAAACCGACAGTCTGTTGCTGGAAAAGCTGCGCAGCACGCTATTTGAGCTGGCCAATGTGGAGGACTACAAGGATGTGATGAAGGCCAACCTGCTGGCGGGCTTTTCTGTACCGCAGCGCGACTGGTTTGACGAGGTTAAACGCTGGGAAGATGACGCCGCCGCGCTGGGCGTGACGGCGCTGTAAATTAAGCACTAACCGGCGACATCCCTGCCGCCAGCAAGCTTACTGTGCACGAGCCGCGATAATCGCCTCCGCGACGTTACGCGGTGCTTCGGCGTAGTGGGCAAACTCCATGCTGTACGTGGCGCGACCCTGCGACATTGAGCGTAGCGTGGTGGCGTAGCCAAACATCTCGGCCAGCGGCACTTCAGCACGGATAATGCGCGCGCCGAAACGCTCGTCCATGCCCTGCAGCGTGCCGCGCCGGGATGACAAATCGCCCATCACGCCGCCGGCATACTCTTCCGGCGTCTCCACTTCCACCTGCATCACCGGCTCAAGTATCACCGGATTAGCCTGCTTCGCTGCCGCTTTGAAGCCAAAGATCGCCGCCATGCGGAACGCCATCTCGGACGAGTCAACGTCGTGATAAGAGCCAAACGTCAGCGTGGCTTTGATGTCGACCACCGGATAACCGGCCAGCACGCCGCTGTTGAGCGCTTCGCGAATGCCCTTCTCCACCGAAGGAATGAATTCGCGCGGCACCACGCCGCCTTTGGTCGCGTCTTCAAAGGCGAAACCGCTTCCGGCCGCCTGCGGCTCGAGCGTCAGCACCACGTGACCATACTGGCCCTTACCGCCTGACTGACGCACGAATTTCCCTTCCACCTCGCGCACCGTTTTGCGGATGGTTTCGCGGTAGGTTACCTGCGGCCGGCCAATATTGGCTTCCACGCCAAACTCGCGTTTCAGACGGTCGACGATGATCTCCAGATGCAGTTCACCCATGCCGGAGATGATGGTCTGACCGGACTCCTCATCGGTGTGCAGCCGGAACGACGGATCCTCTGCCGCCAGCCGCTGCAGCGCCAGCCCCATTTTTTCCTGATCGCCTTTGGTCTTTGGCTCAATCGACAGCGAAATCACCGGATCGGGAAACTCCATGCGCTCCAGCGTGATCACCGCATTGGGATCGCACAGCGTTTCGCCGGTGGTGACCTCTTTCAGCCCGACGCAGGCGGCAATATCGCCGGCGCGGATTTCATCGATCTCAATGCGATCGTTCGCCTGCATCTGCACGATGCGGCCGATGCGCTCTTTACGCCCTTTCACCGCGTTCCACACGCTGTCACCCTTGCGCAGCACGCCAGAATAGACGCGCACAAAGGTCAGCTGACCGACGTAAGGATCGCTCATCAGCTTGAACGCCAGCGCCGAGAAAGGTTCCTCATCGTCAGCATGGCGTTCGTCGTGTTCGCCGCGCTCGTTGATGCCGGCGACCGGCGGCACGTCGAGCGGCGAAGGCATCAGTTCGATGACCGCATCGAGCATGCGCTGCACCCCTTTGTTTTTAAACGCGCTGCCGCACAGCATCGGCTGGATTTCGCCCGCCAGTGTGCGCTGCCGCAGCCCGGCAATCACCTCGTCTTCACTGAGATCGCCCTGCTCCAGATAGCGATCCATCAGCGTTTCGCTGGCTTCTGCCGCTGCTGCCACCATGTTTTCCCGCCACTCCGCCGCCTGCGCCTGCAGCGCGTCGGGAATCGGCGCATAGCTAAAGCTCATGCCCTGGCTGGCGTCGTCCCAGTAGATGGCGCGCATTTTGTTGAGATCGATGACCCCGCTGAACTGCTCTTCAGCGCCGATGGGAATGACAATCGGCACCGGATGCGCCTGCAGGCGATCTTTCATCATCTGCACCACGCGGAAAAAGTCCGCGCCCTGGCGGTCCATCTTGTTGACGAACGCAATGCGCGGCACGTGATATTTATTCGCCTGCCGCCAGACGGTTTCTGACTGCGGCTGAACGCCACCGACCGCGTCGTACACCATCACGGCACCATCCAGCACGCGCATTGAGCGCTCCACTTCAATGGTGAAGTCAACGTGTCCGGGAGTATCAATGATGTTGATACGGTGCGGCGTAAAACTGCCGTCCATGCCCGGCCAGTAGCAGCTGACCGCCGCCGAGGTGATGGTAATGCCGCGCTCCTGCTCCTGCGCCATCCAGTCGGTGGTTGCCGCGCCATCGTGCACTTCACCCAGCTTGTGGCTCATTCCGGTGTAAAACAGGATGCGCTCAGTGGTGGTGGTTTTACCGGCATCGATGTGCGCGGAGATGCCGATGTTGCGATAACGTTCGATGGGGAGGGGTCGGGGCATGATGCGTCCTTAGTCTGTTGACGAAAAAAACCGGCAGGCACCATTGCCCGCCGCTGTGCCCCAGCATAAACCCATTGTACGAATGAATACGAACAGTTTGAGCTTTTTTTGCTCATCGCTGAGATTGTCACGGTTTTCCGCATTTGCGGTGTGGCGCAGCGACGCGCAGCGCTTTAAGGTAAGGCTTTCATGCTTAACGGGAAAACAGTCCATGCGTATTCTGATTGTGGGAGCCGGTGCCACCGGCGGGTACTTTGGCGCGCGCCTGGCGCAGGCCGGCCGTGATGTGACCTTTCTGGTGCGCGAGCGCCGCCAGCAGCAGCTGCAACAGACCGGACTGGTGCTGCAAACGCCGGAGGGCAGCACGGTGCTGCAGCCGCAGCTGGCGCTGGCCTCGACGCTGACCGGTGATTACGATCTGATTATCCTGACGGTGAAAAGCTTTGCGCTGGAACAGGCGATTGAAGACATCGCCCCGGCGGTTGGCGCGCAGACGCTGATCATGCCGATCCTCAATGGTATGCGTCACATTGATACGCTGCGCGCACGTTTCGGTGACAAGGTGATTGGCGGGCTGTGTAAGATTCACGCCACGCTGGGCGAGCACGGCGAAGTGATGCAGCTGTCGCCGCTGCACGTGCTTTACTACGGCGCGCTGGACGGCA
Organism: Pantoea sp. R102; assembly: GCF_004916815.1. Taxonomy (NCBI): domain Bacteria; kingdom Pseudomonadati; phylum Pseudomonadota; class Gammaproteobacteria; order Enterobacterales; family Erwiniaceae; genus Pantoea; species Pantoea sp. R102. The sequence continues at coordinate 13,570 of NZ_SDFT01000028.1, read as the reverse complement.
ACAACGATGCCCGTCTGGCGCGCGTGGATGCCGCGCTGCGTGATGCGCAGTTTGATAGCGTGTTCGCCGATAACATTATCAGTGAGCTGTGGGAGAAGTGGCTGCTGCTGAGCACGCTGGGTGCCGTGTGCTGTGTGGCGCGCGGCAATACCCAGCACATCCTGCGTTCAGCCGGTGGTGAAGCGCTGCTACAGGGCATTTTCGCCGAGGTGCTGGCGGTGATCACCGCCGATGGCTACCAACAGCGTCCGGCCGTGACGGCGAAGATTTATGAGACGCTGAACAATCCTGATGCGGCGATGACCTCATCCATGTACCGCGATTTAACCCAGGGCTATGATATCGAAGCCGATCAGATCATCGGCGATTTGCTGGTGCGCGGCGCGCGCCATGCGGTGGCGACGCCGCTGCTGAACGCGGTGTATGTGAATTTGCAGGTGTATTTGCAGACGCGGTGATCGGTCCGGTGCGTGGCGTGCCAGGTGCGCATGAATGCGCCCCCTACGGCCCCGTACGCGGGAATAACCTGGTGCGCATAAATGCGCACCCTACGATACTGTAGGGTCGCCATTCATGGCGACCGATATCACGCCGGAACCATCGGATTCACCCAATCCTGGGGAACGGCTTAACCCAGCCGCGACTGCACGCCGGGCAGCTGCATCAGGCGCTGCCAGGCTGCTTCGACCGCGTCGGGTACATCAACGTGTCCGAAGAACCCCTTGCCGTTCGGGCCGTAGCCGCTGGCGTCGTCACGCAGGCGCTGCACCTCGCCCATCAGCAGCGACAGAAAACGCTCCACTGACCACAACCCCTGCGGCGGCGCGCCAACGATGCGCAGCATGCCCGCATCCATCATCACCTGCGGCACAAACACCGGCCAGCTGATGAATTCCGGCGCATGCTCGCGATCGCGCCACTGCCAGCGGAAGGTTTCCCAGCCGCGGCGCTGCATCAACGGATCCTGCACCAGCAGCACGCGCTGCGGCTGCCACTGCTGCTCATCCAGCAGGCGCTGGCTCAGGGCGGCGTTTTCGCCACAGTTGCGTGAGGCGGTTTCCAGCAGCAGCTGATCGTCAGGCAGCTCAGCGAACATGCGCGCCATCTCGCCCAGCAGCTGCGCTTCGCCCTTGCCGGCGGTGTCGATCTGGCGATAGAGCGGATGGCTGGCAATCATCGCGGCCAGCAGCGCGGTTGAATGACCGATGCCGCCGCTGATCAGCAACGGCAGCTGATATTTCTTCGCCAGCGCAATCACCGCTTCGACGTTTGGCAGCACCGCATGTCCGGCAAGTATGGCTAAATCGACCTCCAGCGTACCGTCCTTTGGCAGCTGATCGAGCGCCAGCCAGGCGGCAATGGTGTTGATATCCTGAATTTGATGGTCATTGAGCTGCATCACTTTCTCCTTGCGTTATCACTGGCAGTGTAACGCCTTAATACCGCGACGGCAGGGAAAAATTTGCTACACTCGCCGCATTCTCATCAGGAGGGATCAATGACAGCGCGTTCCGTAACGCTTGACGATGTCGCCCGGCTGGCTGGCGTCTCCTATCAAACGGTTTCCCGGGTGCTGAACCATTCCGCGCAGGTGTCACCCCGCACCCGCGCGCGGGTGGAAGCCGCGATGCAGCAGCTCAGCTACGTGCCAAACCGGGTCGCGCAGCAGCTGGCCGGCAAGGCCACGCGCACGCTCGGGCTGGCGACCAGCGATCTGGCGCTGATGGCGCCGGCGCAGATTGCTTCGGCGATTCAGCAGCGCGCGGCGGCGCAGGGCTATCATCTGGTGATCGCCATGGCCAATGCCACCAGCCACGCGCAGGACACGGTGCATGAATTGCTGGCGCAGCGCGTCGATGCTCTGCTGATCAACCTGCCGCTGGATGCCGCGCAGGCGGCGCAGATTCAGCAGCAATGCGGCAGCAAACCGACGCTGTTTCTGGATGTGGAGCGCAGCGCGGTCGTGGCGCAGTGTCAGTACCGGAGCACCAGCGGTGCGCAGCAGGCGGTGGATCATCTGGTGGCGCTCGGCCACCGGCAGATTGGCGTGCTGAACGGGCCTGCCAGCTCCGCGTCAGCCCGGGCGCGATTTAGCGCCTGGCAACAGGCGCTGGCGCGTCATCAGCTGGTGCCGCACTGCGTACTGAGCGGCGACTGGAGCGCAGCGTCCGGCTACCAGGCGCTGCTGACCCGGCTGCCCGACCAGCTGCCGCAGGCGCTGCTGGTGGCTAACGATCAAATGGCGCTGGGGGCTATGCGCGCGCTGCATCAGCATGGCGTACAAATTCCGGCGGAGATGTCGATCATCGGTTACGACGATACGGCGGAGAGCGCGTGGTATCAGCCACCGCTGACCACGGTGCGCCAGGATTTACAGCAGTTAGGCACAGTGAGCGTCGATCGTCTGCTGGCGCAGCTGGAGGGAGAGATACCGGACAGTCAGCCGCTGGAGACCGAGCTGGTCCTGCGCGCCACCACAGCGGCGCCGTTGCAGCAGCAGGTGGATGTGGCGGAGATTGCGCAGCAGTTACAGCAGCTGGCGCGGGCATTAAAAAGGTCGCCATAAATGGCGACCCTGGAGCAAAACGCGGGTATCAGGCCTGTGAAGCTTACTGCCCTTTTGGTTCGCCCATCGCTTTGAGCTTTTTCGACAGCTCGCGACGCTCTTTCGACAGATCGGCGTTTTTGATGATGTACTCGTCTACGCGATCTTCATAATCCACGCGCATGCTGGCGATGATTTCCTGAATCGCTTCCACGCTCATACCAGGTTTGATGTACTCGCTCAGGTTGTCCAGCAGCAACACACGTTTCTGGTTATCACGGATTTTCTTTTCGTTGTCCGTAATTTCGCGCTGCAGTTTGTTTTTACGACGAAACATACGCACAAACTCCAGTACGTCCTGAAATGATTGCTTGGCATTTTCCATGTTGGCACCTTTCTTGTGGCCTGCCGCGGCAGGCAAAATAGTCATAAACCGGGAAGACATTTAGCTTAGCGGCTTATAAGCCGGGTTCGCAATTTTCACCGCTAAATTCGGACTGGCACTTATCTTAGCGCAAAGAAAGGGCAATTCGCACTAAGTCATTGCCTGAGAAAACTATTTGCGCAGCGCCAGACGCACCAGGTCTGTCATGCGCTCCAGCTGACGCGCCTGCTCCAGACTCAGCCAGACGTAACCGTAAATCGCGGTGGTCTCCAGCCGCGCGCTGCCGTTGGCGATCAGCGCTTCCAGCTCCTGGGTGATGGCTTCCAGCTCGTGGCTGTTGGCAATCACCTGTTCAGTCTCGCCTTTCACCATCAGCGCAGACAGCGCGTTCAGGGTGTTCTCGGTCATCTGCTGCGTGCGGCGCAGCGTCGGCGCGTTCAGCAAAATCAGATGGCTTTCGCGCGACGCCCACCAGGCTTCAATCTGCATCTGCATGGTGTTAACCATATTACGGTTAATGGTCTGAATGGCTTCAAACACCGATTTAGGGATGCGCGTCTCTTTGCTCGCCGGCTCCAGCAGCGCGCGCATTTTGATCACGCTGGTAAGCAGCTTCTGGAAGCGCGGATTGAGGCGCGGCTTCTCCACCAGATTGGCAGAAAAGCCGGCGTGATGAATCTTCGCCATGTTGATAAAGGCGTCCGACAGCTGAATGCGCCAGTGAGTATAGGCGCGCTGCGCCCAGATGGCGCTGAACAGTAAAGCCATCAGCGAGCCGAGGATCACATCGCCACCGCGCCACAGCGCCACGGTGAAATCGCCGGCCGGCGCGCCGACCACCACGCCGAGCGTGATGCCGATCAGCAGTGCCATATACGGGTGTTTGCCCAGCGTCAGATAGCCGCAGACGATCATCACGATAAAGCACCACACCAGCATCAGCGGCAGTGACAGCAGCTCCAGCTTCAGCGCGATCAGCCCTGATATCAGCCCGGCAAAGGTACCGCTGATACGCTGCACCACGCGCGGCAAAACATTGCCCCAGGTGGAGATCGGTCCCATCACCACCACCAGCGTAATCAGCGGCCAGGTGCCTTCCGGAATATCGGTCAGACGGACAAACAGGAAGCACAGCACAAAGGCGATAGCGATGCGTACGCCGTGCACGGCGCGGTAGTGGCGGTAAAACCAGAACTCAATCGGAGAGATGGGCTTATCAGCGCGTAACATGGTGGTCCGGGTGCGATAAAAATTTGCGCGCTATGTTACCCTGGCGCAGCACGAACATTGAGGGGCTGGCGCAACTTTTTGCGCAATAATACAACTGCGCTACATCTTGTTTTCTCAGTGCTCACAAGGATGTAACGCAGCGTTTGCTTATCGCCCGACGGCTTACAGTTTCTGTTTCACGTAATCGCTGATGCGCGTGATGATGCCTGCTTCATCGACCGACTGCAGCGCGTACAGCGGATAGCTGGCCAGCTGTTTGTCTTTATCCAGCACCTGAATTTCACCCACCTGCTCGCCGGCTTTCAGCGGCGCCTCGAGGTCTTTACGATTGATCACGTACTTCGCCATCACGTTCGACACTTCGCTGCGCGGCAGTGACAGATAGATATCTTCGGTGGTACCGACGTCCACTTTGTGCGGGTTGCCGTACCAGACGTTTTCGCTGCCGATCTTTTTCCCGGCGTGGAACAGCTGCACGGTGTCGAAGTTGTTCTGTCCCCACACCAGCAGTTTACGCGCCTGCTCTTCACGTCCCTTTGAACTTTTCCCGCCCATGATCACCGCAATCAGACGATGGCGACCGACAATGTTCGAGGCGACGATATTGAACCCGGCGCTCTCGGTGTGGCCGGTTTTCATGCCGTCGACGTGCAGATTCTGATCCCACAGCAGGCCGTTACGGTTGTTCTGGGTAATGCCGTTGAAGCTGAGGGTTTTCTCGCTGTACATGGCGTAGAAATCCTGCTCACCGTTGATGATGGCGCGCGACAGCACCGCCAGATCGCGCGCGGTGGTGTGCTGCCCCGGCGCATCGAGACCGTGCACGGTTTCGAAGTGGGTGTGCGTCAGGCCGAGTTTCTGCACGTAGCTGTTCATCATGTTGACGAAGCTCTCCTGGCTGCCGGCCACATAGTCGGCCAGCGCCACGCAGGCGTCGTTGCCGGAATCGATGATCACGCCGCGCATCAGGTCGCGCACGGTGACTTTATCGCCCGGCTTAAGAAACATCAGCGACGAGCCTTTAAACACCGGATTGCCGGCGGCCCACGCGTCTTTACCCACCGTGACCACATCGTCGCGGGTGATTTTCTTCTGATCGACCGCGCGGTCGACGACATAACCAGTCATCAGTTTGGTCAGGCTGGCCGGGTTGCGCTCCGCGTCCGGGTTGCCCGCGGTGAGGATCTGCCCGGTGGTGGCGTCCATCAGCACCCAGGACGCGGCATCAATGGCCGGCGGCGTCAGGGGAAACGGCATGCTGTCATCCGCGTGCGCCAGCGATGCCCAAACAATCATTCCAGATACAGTTACCAACAGACGCCTTTTCAACACTTCTTCCTCAACATCAAATAAATGAATTTACCGCCGCACGTTTTACGGCAAATAGCGCTTTGATATCTGAATAAATTGAAAAAAAGTATGAACCGCGGACAAATGCTGCGCGCCCGCTCGCAGCGATGGCGATCGAGGTTGTGCTGTACCGGGCTGACGACTATTCTGTGCGTTGATTTTCCATAGCCAGGATAACGCCGTGCCCGCCTCTGAGTTCACTTTTCTGTTCCACGATTATGAAACCTTCGGCAAAAGCCCGTCGCTGGATCGTCCGGCGCAATTTGCAGGCCTGCGCACCGACAAAGCCTTTAACGCCGTTGGCGAACCGCAGGTGTTTTACTGCCAGCTCGCGGACGATTACCTGCCGCAGCCGGAAGCGGTAATGATCACCGGTATCACGCCGCAGGTGGCCAACGCGCGCGGCGTGCCAGAAGTGGAGTTTGCTCAGCGCATTCACGCGCTGTTCAGCGAACCGCAGACCTGTGTGATCGGTTACAACAACGTGCGCTTCGATGATGAAGTGACGCGCAATATCTTCTACCGCAACTTTATCGACCCGTATGGCTGGAGCTGGCAGAACGGCAATTCGCGCTGGGATCTGCTCGACGTGATGCGCGCCTGCTATGCGCTGCGCCCGGAGGGCATCGTCTGGCCGGAGAACGACGACGGTTTTCCGAGCTTTAAGCTGGAGCATCTCACCCAGGCTAACGGCGTGGCACACGAACAGGCGCACGATGCGATGTCCGATGTGTACGCCACGCTGGCGATGGCAAAGCTGGTACAGGAGAAGCAGCCGAAGCTGTTTGAGTTTCTGTTTACCCATCGCAACAAGCAGAAACTGATGACGCTGATTGATATTCCGCAGATGAAGCCGCTGGTGCACGTTTCCGGCATGTTCGGCGCGGCGCGCGGCAATACCAGCTGGATTGTGCCGCTGGCGTGGCATCCGGATAACAAAAACGCGTTGATCGTGGCCGATCTGGCCGGCGACATGACGCCGCTGCTGACGCTGTCGCCGGATGAGTTGCGCGAGCGGCTGTATACGCGACACAGCGATCTGGGCGATTTGCCGGCGGTGCCGATCAAGCTGGTGCACATCAATAAGTGCCCGGTTCTGGCTCCGGCCAATACATTGCGCCCGGAAGATGCCGAACGGCTGGGTATCGATCGTCAGCACTGTCTGGCGAATCTGGCCCTGCTGCGCCAGCATGCCGAAGTGCGGGAAAATGTGGTGACGCTGTTTGCCGAAGCGGAGCCGTTCACGCCATCGGAGGATGTCGATGCGCAGCTGTATGACGGCTTCTTCAGCGACGCCGATCGCGCCGGCATGAACATCCTGCGCCAGACGCCGCCGCAGAACCTGCCGGCGCTCGATTTGACCTTTGAGGATAAACGTATCGCGAAGCTGCTGTTCCGCTATCGCGCCCGCAACTTCCCTGGCACGCTGGATGATAAAGAGCAGCAGCGCTGGCTGCAGCATCGCCGCGAGCAGCTTAATGCGGAGCGGGTACAGGCGTTTTTGCTGGAGCTGGAGTCGCTGGCCAGTTTACATGAGGGCGATGCAGAGAAGATGGCGCAGCTGAAAGCGCTGTATTTGTATGCGCAGGAGCTGGTGTCGTAGAAGGGTTTCGTGCGGGCTGATGCCCTCACCCCGGCCCTCTCCCACGGGGAGAGGGAGAGGTATAGTGCGTTTTGGTGCCCTCACCCCGGCCCTCTCCTGCGGGGAGAGGGGGAGGTATGGTGCGGGCTGATGCCCTCACCCCGGCCCTCTCCCACAGGGAGAGGGAGAGGTCTAGTGCGTTCTGGTGCCTTCACCCCGGTACTCTCCCACGGGGAGAGGGAGAGGTATGGTGCGGGCTGATGCCCTCACCCCGGCACTCTCCTACGGGAGAGGGAGAGGTATAGTGCGTTTTGGTGCAGCTACTGGGCTGATACCTGACTCACGCTCGGACGGTTCCCTCTCCCGCGGGCGGGAGAGGGTTAGGGTGAGGGAAAAGCCTTACACCTCTTCGCTAAACTGCGGTACCGGATTGCGGAACGTGCGGGTCACAAACGCCAGGTAAACAATACCAATCGCCGCCCACACCAGGCCGAGCACCATCGAGGTCTCTTCCAGGTTGATCCACAGCGCACCCACCGTCAGCGCACCCATAATGGGCAGCACCAGATAGTTGAGGTGGTCTTTCAGCGTCTTGTTACGCTTCTCACGAATCCAGAACTGGGCAATCACCGACAGGTTGACAAAGGTAAACGCCACCAGCGCACCGAAGTTAATCAGCGCCGTTGCGGTGACCAGGTCGAAGTTGATCGCCAGCAGCGCTACCGCACCAACCAGCAGCACGTTCAGCGACGGCGTGCGGAATTTTGGATGCACGAAGCCAAAGAAACGCTGCGGGAACACGCCGTCACGGCCCATCACGTACATCAGACGCGAAACGCCGGCGTGTGCCGCCATGCCGCTGGCCAGCACCGTCACCACCGAGAAAATCAGAATGCCGATCTGCAGCGCTTTACCCGCCACGAACAGCATGATTTCTGGCTGTGAAGAGTCCGGATTCTGGAAACGCGAGATATCCGGGAAGTACAGCTGCAGGAAGTACGAGACGCCAATAAAGATCACCCCACCAATCAGCGCGGTCAGGAAAATCGCGCGTGGAATGGTGCGCTCGGCATCTTTGGTCTCTTCCGACAGCGAGCTGATACCGTCAAAGCCAAGGAACGAGAAGCACAGAATGGTTGCACCGGTAATCATCGGTACCACCTGCGCATTTTCCGACCAGAATGGCTTCGTACTGGTCAGCGTACCAGCGCCAATACCGTGTGCCACACCATACACCACCATACCGGTGATCACTGCCATCACCACTACCTGCAGCACCACAATGACGCTGTTGAAGTTGGCCACGGTTTTGATCCCACGCAGGTTGGAGATGGTCATAAACGCCACCAGCAGCACCACGAAAATCCACGACGGAATGCCCGGCACCAGCGACTCAAAGTAGCTTTTCGCCAGCAGGATGTTGATCATCGGCATGAACAGATAGTCCAGCAGTGATGACCAGCCCACCATAAAGCCGACGTGCGGACTGATAGCCTTCTGAGCATAGGTGTAAGCGGAGCCCGCAGATGGGAAGCGGCGTACCAGCTTGCCGTAGCTCACGGCAGTAAACAGTATCGCGATCAGCGCGAAAGCATAAGCGGTGGCGACGTGACCGTCGGTGAGGCCTGACACGATGCCGAAGGTATCAAACAGGGTCATTGGCTGCATATACGCCAGGCCCATCATGACGACCGGGATCAGAGTCAGAGATTTTTTCAGATGTGCACGCTGTGGTGCGGCAGAGGTATTAAGCGACATTGTTCAGGCCCCCTACAGCAACAACTGAGTTCAGTTGTACCACAGGGATACTGCGCAATGTGCTGCAGTGAGAAGTGATATTAGTGTTTGCGATTGTCGCCGCGCCATAATCATCACGGAAGCGAGAACCAGCCTGCGCTGGTGCAATTGTAAACAGTCCCATCTTTGTTCCTCAAATCTCACGCACAAGCGTGTTTCAGTGTCTATCTATCCGGATGCGTGTCCGGCCTCGTTCATGTAGTGAAAGCACCATGCAAAAAAATAACCGACGTAATAAGCGTCGGTTATGTTTTGTCTTTTGCAGGGCGCGTATTTTGCCCCAACTTAGGCCATCGACACAAGATGTTGGATCAATTCTTCTGTCGGTCAGGCGTTCTTTAACATCCAGTCAATTTCCGTGGCGGTGATCAGCCGTTCAAACTCGCGCAGTTCATACTGTTTGCAGCTGTGCCACACGCCGCTGAAACGCTCGCCGAGCAGCTTTTGCAGCGGATAGCTGTTTTCAAACTCATACAGCGCATCGCTCTGGCGAATCGGCAGTTCCAGCCCTTCCGCCTCGTGACCATTGCCCTTCACCGGATGCGGTAAGGGTAGCTGATTATCCAGACCGTGCAAGATACCGGCAATAATTGCTGACACCACCAGATACGGATTGGCATCGGCGCCCGCCACACGGTACTCGACGCGATGGTTTTCTACATCGCCGCAGGGAATGCGTAGCGCCACCGTGCGGTTATTGTGTCCCCATGACGCCTGCAGCGGCACAAACGCCTCCGGCAGGAAGCGGCGAAACGCGTTGACGTTGGGCGCCAGCAGCGCCATTGATGCCGGCATCAGATCGATCATGCCAGCCAGCGCCCGCTTCAGCAGCGGCGAATCGCTGCCATCATCCAGCGCAAAGGCGTTGTGGTCGGCGGCATCCAGCATACTGATGTGTACGTGCATGCCGCTGCCCGCATACTCCTCATACGGCTTGGCCATAAACGTGGCGGTCATGCCGTGATTTTCTGCCACCTGACGCACCAGCCGCTTCAGCAGAATGGCGTCGTCACAGGCTTTGAGGATATCGCGCGTATGGTGCAGGTTGATTTCGAACTGGCCCGGCGAGGCTTCCGCCAGCGCGCCGTCGGCGGGGATATTCTGCAGTTTCGCCAGCGCGTCGATATCGCGCAGTACATCGGCGAAATGGTCGAGATTATCCAGCGAATACACCTGACTCTGCATGTTGCGCTCTTCGCTACCCGGCGCACACGGCGGCTGAATATAGCCTTCGGCATCGCGCTTTTTGTCCACCAGATAGAACTCCAGCTCTACCGCTACCACCGGAAACAGACCGCGATTGCGCAGCTGTTGCCACAGCCGGTTCAGCACGTTTCGGGGTTCAACGTCAAAGGGAGTGCCATCTTGGTCGCACATGGTCAGCAGCAGCTGGGCGATGCGTTGCGGGTCAGAGGCGGAAGGAATTAAGGTCCCGGGGACCGGTATGCAGAGGTTATCAGGTTCGCCGAGCGCCTGTCCGAGGCCGGCTTCCTCGACGGTGTTGCCGAGAATGTCCATGGCGAAAACCGAGGCCGGAAAATAACACCCTTTTTCCAGCTTCGCTAACGCGGAGACGGGAATGCGTTTACCGCGAAATACCCCGTTGAGATCGTTTAACAGAATATCGACATACTGCGTTTCCGGATGGCGTTCCAGCCAGGTTTTCACCTCCAGCTGGAACGCGCTGGTTCGTTTTTCTTCACTGTGTCGCGTGAAGTCTTCTACTTCCACGAGGTTCGTCATCTTCCCACCCGCCCTATACCGTTTAAGATGGTTTGCACATGCTCAAAATAACAGCCACACCTCTAACATAGCTCTAACGCAAATGGTGTGCAAATGTAACAATTCTGTTTGAAGAACAACCATACGGTTGCTAGATTGACAATATATTGCACACTTTTTCTACTTAGCGCGCAAAACCGGCGAAAATATTGAACAGCAGCGTGGAGACGTAATGGGCATTATTTTTGACAAGCCTTTGATTGGCGTAGTGATGTGCCAGAACCCCATCGGCAACCACGTTGGGCAGACCGTGCATAACAAATACCTCGACGCCGTGGTGCTGGCCGGTGGCGTGCCGCTGCCGTTACCGCATCAGCTGATGCACGCGCCGCAGCTATTAGAAAACAGTATGACGCTGCTGGACGGCATTTTGCTCACCGGCAGCCCAAGCAATATTGAACCCTGGCATTACGGTGAAGAGGGCCATGAGGCGCATGCCGATCCGTCGCGTGACCGCTTATCCTTTGCGCTTATCACCCACGCCAGCGGGAAAAAGATGCCGATGCTGGGCATCTGCCGCGGTTTGCAGGAGCTGGTGGTCGCCAACGGCGGCGCGCTGCATCGCCAGCTGCATCAGACGCATCTGTTTCAGGAGCACCGCGAAGATGACAGCCAGCCGCTGGAGCAGCAGTACGCGCCGGCGCATCTGGTGCAGCCCGAACCCGATGGCCTGCTGAGCCAGCTGCTGGGCAGCGCTGCCGCGTTCGCGGTCAATTCTCTGCACGGCCAGGGCATCCGCGAGCCTGGCCCGCAGTTACGCATTGAAGCCCGCGCACCGGATGGCCTGATCGAAGCCGTCAGCCTGCGCCAGCATCCGTTTGCGCTGGCGGTGCAATGGCATCCGGAGTGGCAATCCGATCGCGATCCGGTCTCGCGCCGTTTATTCGAGGCCTTTATCCATGCCGCAGCACGTTATCACAAGGAAAAGCAGCCATGAATGATGCCACTCTGGCGCCCGGACGACGCTTATCGCAAATCCGGCAGGAGTTGGGATTGTCTCAGCGTCGCGTCGCTGAGTTGTCAGGTTTAACACACAGCGCCATCAGCACCATTGAGCAGGATAAAGTCAGCCCGGCAGTCAGCACGTTACAAAAGCTACTCAAAGTGTATGGGCTGTCGCTGTCGGAGTTTTTCTCGGAGCCGAAAGTGAATGCCACGCCGCGCATCATCGTACGGCCGGATGATTGCGTTGAGATCGGCAGTCTCGGTGTTTCTTTACAGCTGATTGATAACGGTGCGGCGAAGCGCGCGCTGGCGATGCTGCTGGAGCGCTACGAGCCGGGGGCCAGCACCGGTGAAAAGCTACGCCATCCGGGGGAAGAGACTGGCACGGTGCTGGAGGGGGAAATCACCCTGGTAGTGAACGGTCAGAGTTATCACCTTAACCGCGGCGAAAGCTACGTGATTGATACCGGTTTGCCGCACAGTTTTACCAATACGTCAGATCAGCCGTGTCGCATTGTCAGCGCGCATACGCCCGCCAATTTCTGAGTTCACGCGCTACAGGAGGTTATGATGCACCACGTGCAAAGTTATTACGCCGCGACCGCCAACGCGCACGCGCCGTGGCCGCAGCTGCAGGAGAGCATTCAGTGTGACGTCTGCATCATCGGCGGCGGGTTTACCGGGCTCTCTTCCGCGCTGTTTCTCACCGAAGCCGGTTACGATGTGGTGGTGCTGGAAGCGGCCCGCGTCGGCTTTGGCGCCAGCGGCCGCAACGGCGGCCAGGTGGTGAATTCTTACAGCCGCGATGTCGATGTGATTGAGCAGCGCTACGGCAAACAGACTGCGCAGATGCTGGGCAGCATGATGTTCGAAGGGGCGGAGATTATCCGCGACCGTATCGATCGTTACGCCATCGCCTGCGACTATCGCCCCGGCGGCATTTTCGCAGCGCTCAATCAGCGCCAGATGGGGCATCTGCGCAGCCAGCAGGCCAGCTGGGCACGCTACGGCAATAGCGATCTGGAGCTGCTGGACGAGCGCGGCATCCGCCGTGAAGTGGCCACCGACCGTTACGTCGGCGGCCTGCTGGACCGGCGTGGCGGCCATCTGCACCCGCTCAATCTGGCGTTGGGTGAAGCCGAAGCGATTCGCCGGCACGGCGGCCGTATATATGAGCAGTCGGCGGCGCTGGCAGTGACTTACGGCGCACCCAACCGGGTCAAAACCGCGCAGGGTGAAGTCAGCGCCACCTTTGTGATTTTTGCCGGCAACGCCTATCTGCCGTCGCAACTGGAACCACGGCTGGGGCGCAAAAGCATGCCGTGCGGCTCACAGATCGTCACCACCGAGCCGCTGAGCCGCGATCAGGCGCTGGGGCTGATGCCCAATAACCACTGTGTGGAAGATTGTAACTATCTGCTGGATTACTTCCGCCTGACTGCCGACAACCGCCTGCTGTACGGCGGCGGCGTGGTGTATGGGGCGCGCGAACCGGAAGACATCGAGGCGTTGATCCGGCCCAAGCTGCTGCGCACCTTTCCGCAGCTGCGCGATGTGAAGATCAGCCATCGCTGGAGCGGTAACTTCCTGCTCACGCTGTCGCGCATGCCGCAGTTTGGTCAGCTGGAGAAGAATGTTTTCTTTATGCAGGGCGATAGCGGACATGGCGTGACCTGCACGCACCTCTCCGGCAAGCTGATCGCCGAAGTGCTGCGCGGCCATGCAGAGCGGTTTGATGCGTTTGCAAAGCTGCCGCACCTGCCGTTTCCCGGCGGAAGACGCTTTAAGGTGCCACTGACGGCGATGGGTGCGGCCTGGTATGCATTAAGGGATCGGTTGGGGGTTTAGGTGGGTGCGGTTTGCTGCCCTCACCCCGGCCCTCTCCCTGTACAGTCCGGGGACATGGCAGACAGGTGTTCGGGGACATAGTGAACACTTTTAACATCCTTTACCC
>NZ_SDFT01000289.1:0-9098 GCF_004916815.1 Pantoea sp. R102 | reverse complement strand
GCCGGCACGCCAAAGTTTTTTGCCAGCACTTCAGGCGGGATATGTTTGAACCAGTCGCTGAGCAGAAAGGTACTGTCTTCATCGAAATTACCGTTGTCGAAGGCCAGCAGGAATTCGCAGCCGTCCGGCCCGAGGCCCTGAATTGAGTGCGGCACGTTCGGCGGGAAATACCATAAATCGCCCACGCCGACGTCATCGACAAACCAGCCACCTGCGGTATCCAGCGCGGTAATGCGCGCATTGCCGTACAGCATGTAGGCCCACTCACCCTCTTTGTGCCAGTGCAGTTCGCGGATGCCCCCCTTATCCAGCCGCATATCGACGCCAGCGATGGTGGTGGAAATGCCCAGTTCGCGCTGCGTCACCTGGCGCGTCCAGCCGCCGCTGCCCTTGCGCACGTGCGCATCGCTAAACGAAAAGCGCAGGTTGGGTAATGTGCCGCTGTCGGTTGCTGGCGGATCGACCAGATCCGGATTCAGCGCTTCGCGCACCGGATCGTGCGGGCCTGGGTCGCGCGGATGGTTGGGATCATTCGCCGGATAAGTCGCCACCTTGCCGTCGTGGGCATGGACCTTGCCGGCCGCCAGCGCCACGGTGCCACCCGCCGCGAAGGCCATAAAGCTTCTGCGAGATAAGTTTTCCAGTTTCATACCTGCTGTCTTCCTCAGTTTCTTATGGTTTGTGTCATGCCCCTTAACCATAATCAAACTGTGGCTTCCGCCAACCTTGTGTCACCGCTGAAATCAATAGAAAACCTTTATCATCGCGTAATCCCGCTATTCACCCGCCACACGCCATTTACGCTTCGTTGAGATCGCGTTGACGTTCAGGTTATATCTGCCGACAAATAAGGCACAAAGTGATTAAATCCCCTCCCTGATTAAGCAATTTTTTTAATGATAGCCCGCCGAAAAAGTTAATTTAATGTTACAAAAGCATCGCAATTGCAATAATTACCCGGCTACGTTTTTTCTCCGGCGAGACGTGGCCGTTCCGGGCGGAAACCCATGCCAATCAATCGGCCAAACAGATGGCGTAAAAACGGATAGCGGCTGATGAGCTGCGGAACCTTACTGGGCGTGGTACGCGGGCGCTTGCCGCTGCTCATTTTGATCTGCAGGAATTGCGTCGCCACCGTCGGAAACTGCCGCCGCCGCTGCACGTTCTCCAAATCCCGCAGCGTGAGCGTGCCGTTTTGCAACGGCCGCGACAGATAATTGGCGCTGGCCACCGCGTCCTGAATCGCCAGGTTCACGCCCACGCCGCCAATCGGTGACATCGCATGTGCGGCATCGCCAATGCACAGCACGCCGGGCTTCATCCATTTGTCCAGCCGATCGATACGGATGGATAACAGACTCAGCTGCTGCCAATCCTGCAGCTGCGCCATGCGCGCCACGCTGAGCGGCGCAACCTCTGCCATGCGGTTTTTCAGCGCGTCGAGCCCGGCCTGCTTCAGCGCCTCGAATTCGCCTTTCTGAATGGTGAATCCACACTGCCAGTATTCGCCGCGGTCAATGACGATGAAGTTTTGCTTCGGCCCCTTGTGGCCCATCCCCAGCTCGGGGTCGTCCGGCTGTTTATCCAGCCGGAACCACACCACATCGCGTGGAGCACCGAAGCTTTTACCCACCAGCCCGGCTTTCTGCCGCACCGCCGAGCGACGGCCATCAGCGCCTATCACCAGCGGCGCGTGAATTTCGTGACCTTGTAACGTTTTCACGCCTGCGATTACGCCATCCTGATAAAGAAAATCGTCAAAACCGGTGGATTTCAGCAGCGTGAAACCGGGATAGTGCGTCGCCTGGGCGGCGAGGAAAGTGAGGAAGTCCCACTGCGGCATGAAGGCGATAAAACGGCAGCGCAACGGCAGACGGGAGAAATCGGCCATGGTGATCTCCTGCCCGCCCACTTCCGCCTGTAACTTTTCCGCGCGCTGATGCGGCAGCGCCAGCAGCGCGTCGAGCAGACCCAGCTGGTGCATGATCTCCAGGGTTGAGGGATGAATGGTGTCGCCGCGAAAATCGCGCAGAAAATCGGCGTGCTTCTCAATCACGACCGCGCGCAGGCCAGCGCGCGTCAGTAAATAGGCCAGCATTAAGCCGGCCGGACCGCCGCCGACGATACAGCAGTCGGCGTTTATCACCTGTGGAGACGGCATGATATCCTCATCAATCGCTATATATGATAATTGTTATCATTTATATAGCATCTGCGCGTCACCAGGGTGATGATAAATGCCGCAGTCAGACTAGTGGTTTGCTACCAGCCCCAGCGCAATCAGGCTGCGCGCGGTGGCAAGAATGGCCTCCTGCGGACTGCGGGGGTGCCAGTTCAGCAGCCAGCCAGCTTTAGCGGCGCTGACGTTCATATCAACGCCCAGCAGTTTTACCATTCCCGTCATCAGCGGATTTTGCGCTGCCGCCGCCCGCACCATGGCGTCACTCATTGGCTGCAGCGAAACCTTCTCTGCTTCTGCTGCCAGATGGGTTTTGAGCGTGCGCGCCACCTCAATAAGCGGCAGGCTGTGCCCCGAACTGGCAAGGAAACGCTGCCCCTGCGCGGCGGTGTGGGTCATCGCCAGCACGTGCAGACTGGCCACGTCACGCACATCAACAAAACATGAATTGATGTCAGGACAGCCTGGCTGCCCCTCCAGTAGCTCCTTCACAATGCGAATCGAATGTGAATAGTCAGCACCCAGCACCGGCCCCAGCACCGACACGGGGTTCACCGTGGTCAGTTCCAGACCGTTACCCTGCTCAGCAATAAACTGCCAGGCGGCGCGTTCTGCCAGGGTTTTCGATTTCTGATACGGCCACACATCGCCGCTGACATCGCTCCAGTCGCGCTCGGTAAAGGGGCGCGGATGGTCCGCTGGATGTCCGATACCGACCGCGCCAAACGCCGAGGTCAGCACCACACGTTTAACGCCTGCATCGCGCGCGGCGCGCAATACGCGCAGATTTCCTTCAATCGCCGGATTCACCCAGTCAGCTTCGCTTACCTGGTTGCCGGTCGGGGTGGGAGAAGCGCCATGCAGCACGAAGCGACAGCCCGCCACCGCGTCTTCCCAGCCCGCGTCTGCCGTTAAATCGGCAACGATAAATTGCAGCGCCTCACCTGCGACCACCCCGGCCTGTAACAGATGCGCCCTGACTTCTGCTTCACGTTCGGCATCACGTAAGGTGGTTCGCACCTGATAGCCCTGCTGCAGCAGCGCAATAATGCAGTACTGAGCGATAAACCCGCTGCCACCGGTAACCAGAACTTTGTCATTACTCATTTTTCTTCCTCATCACAAGCATCGTTCATTCGACGCGCTCTACGTTAAGCGGCGGAGGGCGGATTTTGAATGCTTGCCAATGCACTTTACTTGCGTGATAGTACAGAAATGAGCCTTGACCCCTTTTCCGACATTCTGCGATTCGTTCGCGCTGAATCACTGCTGACCGGCGGTTTTACCGCGGGCGGACGCTGGGCGCTGCGTTTCCCTGCGCCCGATAAAATTAAATTCTTCGCCATTATCAAAGGCAGTTGCTGGGTCATACTGGAGGGCGAATCTGAACCGTTCCACTTTGCCACCGGCGACGTCGGCTTGCTGAGCGCTAAACGCGCCTTCGTGCTGGCCAGCCATCCGGACGAACCGCCGGTTGACGCCATGAGCGTGTTTTATGGCGCAGGAAAAGGCCATGCGCCGATTGGCAGCGGCGAAGATTTTGTCCATATCGGTGGCCATGTATTGCTTGATCCTGCCAGTGGTCGTTTACTGACCCACGTATTACCTCCCTGGATTCAGGTACCGGCGGCGTCACCGCAGGCGGCATCATTCCGCTGGGTGCTGGATCAACTGGTGCAGGAAGGCCAGCATGTCCAGCCGGGATCGCAGCTGGCAACGGCCCAGCTGGCACAACTGCTGTTCATCCAGATTCTGCGGGCGCATTTGCAAACCAGCAGCGCACTGCCCGCCAGCTGGCTGCGGGCGCTGAGCGATGCGCGATTGGCACCGGCGTTACAGCGGCTGCATGGCGATCCGGCGCGCAACTGGCATCTGGACGAGCTGGCGCGTGCCTGTGCCATGTCGCGCACCCGTTTTGCCCAATATTTTCGCCAGGTGGTCGGCATCACGCCGATAGCCTATCTGACGGCGTGGCGCATGCGGCTGGCGGAGCGTGCGTTGCAGGAGGAAAATGAGGCGGTGGCCGTGGTAGCGCAGACGCTGGGTTACGCCTCAGAGAGCGCCTTCAGTCATGCTTTTAAGCGTGAAACGGGTCAGTCACCCAATGCATTTCGCCGCGCCGTGCGGTTACAGCAGGCGCAGCGATAAAGCGCGCCGCGTTGCGCCGGGCATTATTTAAGTTGGGAAGAGACGCGCCACATATCCACCCCACCTTCGGTGGCGTAGCGATCAATATCCGCCAGTTCCTGTGCCGTAAAGGTCAGGTTGTCCAGCGCGCGCAGGGAATCGCTTAACTGATCAACCGTGCGGGCACCAATCAGCGCAGAAGTGACCCGCTCATCACGCAGCGCCCAGGCGATCGCCATCTGCGCCAGCGTCTGACCGCGCGCTTCAGCAATCGCGTTGAGCGCACGAATTTTTGCCAGGTTCTCTTCGCTGAGCATGGCAGAAAGACGCGGATCGCTGCCGCCGGCGCGCGCGCCCTGCGGTACGCCGTTGAGGTATTTACTGGTCAGCATGCCCTGTGCCAGCGGTGAAAAGGCGATGCAACCGCTGCCGAGCTCCGCCAGCGTATCGAGCAGCCCGTGCTCAATCGTGCGGTTTAGCATCGAGTAATTGGGCTGATGAATAAACAGCGGCACTTTCTCATCGGCCAGAATCGCAGCGGCCTGACGCGTCAGCTCTGGCGAATGGGAAGAGATGCCGACATACAGCGCCTTACCCTGACGATGCAACTGTACCAGCGCGCCCATGGTTTCTTCCAGCGGCGTATTCGGATCAACGCGATGGCTGTAGAAGATATCGACATAATCCAGCCCCATGCGGCGCAGGCTGTTATCGCAGCTGGCAATCAGATGTTTGCGGGTGCCGGTCGGGCCACCATACGGACCCGGCCACATATCCCAGCCGGCTTTGCTGGAGATGATCAGTTCATCACGATACGGGGCAAAATCCTGCGCCAGCCAGCGGCCAAAGTTTTCTTCAGCCGATCCCGCTGGCGGACCGTAGTTATTAGCCAGGTCGAAATGGGTAATGCCGTTATCAAACGCGTGGCGCAGGATCGCTCTGCCGGTCTCAAACACGTCAACGCCGCCAAAATTCTGCCATAGCCCCAGCGAGATCAGCGGCAGCACCAGGCCACTTTTGCCGGTTTTACGGTACTGCATGTTGGTCTGATAACGCGCTGGCGATGCAACATAACTCATAACAGATTCCTCTCATTAAATGCCGCCGTACAGGTGCACAGAAGACATTGTTCTGCCTTCCTGCAAAACCGCGCGGCGAACAGGCGATTGCCGGACAAATTTTTACCGCGTATCGTTAATCTGTAAAATTCATTATTGTGATTAAATTCATCTTTTATGGAGATAACTGATGGAATTGCGCCAGATGCGGCACTTCATCGCCGTGGCGGAACATGAAAATTTCACCCGCGCCGCACAGAGTATGCATATTGTGCAATCGGCCTTGTCCACCTCGATCAAACAGCTGGAGGAGGAACTGGGCACGCCGCTTTTTATCCGCTCCACTCGCCAGGTGCGCCTGACCATGGCCGGGAAAGTGTTTCTTGATTACGCCAGAACCATCGGCGCCTTTGTCGAAAAAGCGTCGCAGGAAGTGGCAGCGATCGTGGCGCTTAAGACCGGAACCCTGTCGATTGGCACGGTGCAAAGCGTGCCGCCGTTTATCGATCTGCCGCAATTACTGGAAACCTTTATTCGTCGCTTTCCGGATTTTGACGTCAAGCTGTGTCAGGGATCATCGGCGAAGCTCAACGCAAAAGTGCACAATCAGCAGATCGATCTGGCGATTATGCCGGTGGAGGAAGTCTCCGACCGGCTGTCGTCGCGCATCATCGCCTGCGATGAAATCGTAGTAGCGTTCGCCGCCGATTATGCCGGATTCACCGCGATGCAGCCGGACGTCACCATGGCACAACTGGCGCAGCAGTCGTTTATCGATTTCGAAGCCGGCCAGGGCACCCGCAAGGTGAATGACAACAGTTTTGCCCTGCAGGGGCTGAGCCGCAAAGTGACGTTTGAAGTCAGCGATCTGGAAACCCTGCTGAGTCTGGTTGAGCGCAATATGGGGATTGCCCTGCTGCCCGAACAGGTAGTGAAAGCGCGCAGCACGACGCTGCATTATTGCCGCATTAGCGACGTTGATGTGTGCTGGGAATTGGCTGTGGCCTGGCTCAGCGATCGTCCCGGCAGTATGAACGTCTACGACCGGCCAGTGCAGGAGTTTATGGATATTCTGGGCAGCAGCGATTAGCGCCGGGGCGGGTATCGGTGCAGGATGACGGCGGCAGCGCTTGTTATGTTTTAACGAATCGACAGTCAGCCATGATTCGGTCGCCATCAATGGCGACCCTACCGGGAAATTGCACCCTCACTGTAGGGTGCGCATTAATGCGCACCGCTATTAATATCTGATTCAAGCCACTGTTTGTCAGGGATTATGTGGCTAAAAACCCGTGCCACTCGCACTCCCGCCTGTACAGAAGCGCTTTTGTTGTATAAGTTTAAGGGTGCTGTCGGGGAAACATTTCGCTCAGCAGGTCACACATTTCCGACAGAGGAAGAGCGACACTATCAGTCGTTGATTAGGCTTTGGTTTACCTGCACCAGGCAATGCTAAACGCAACGCGGATACTGAGAGCTTTTATGTATAGAAGTGAAGATGAAAAACTGGCCGACATTGTCATGGGTGATGCCGTGCTGCAGCTGTTGAAACGCGCCGAACCGGTAACCACTACCGCGCTGCTGGAAAAGCTACGCGCAATGGCGGCAACGGAAACCGATCCGGCACGCCAGCGCGCGTTTCGCTATGCGATTGCTGAAGTGCAGAACAGCAAAAGTGCGCCACAGGGCGAAGCGGTGGCGTTAAAAGGTAGCGATAACGTGACCCATATTTTTCGCAACCGTGATAATACGGGCAAAAACACCCGACATTAGCCCCGCTCTGTCCCTGCCTGCTTATCAATAACGTAACCGCCCGCTTATGCCTGCGCCCGACAGGTGACGGCTACACAGCTGCACACTCTCCGGCTGCGGCTCATCCATTAACAGGGCGAGGAAGCTGTCGGCCCACCAGTGACAATCATAGCGGTGCAGATTATTCAGCAAGCGCGCATGACGGTTCTGACGATCGCTGAGCGGCAGCCGCAACGCCGTATGGATAGCATCCGCCATTGCATCAGGATCGTAAGGATTAACGATCAGCGCGCCATCCATCTGTTCGGCCGCACCCGCGAACTGCGACAGAATCAGCACGCCGGGATTCGCGGGATCCTGCAGCGCAGCATACATTTTCGCCATCAGGCTCATGCCCGCCATCAGTGGCGTCACCAGCGCCACCCGCGACGCGCGATACAGCCCGGCCAGCTCCTCACGGCGATAATCGTGGTTGAGATAGCTGACCGGATACCAGTTGAGCATACCGTGCACGCCATTAACCTCACCGCACAGATTTTCCAGATTGTGGCTGATCGCCTGCTGCCGGTGCGGGTGTCCGCTGGCAGCAGAAGCCAGCTGCAATAACATCATGTTGCCCGCATAGTCGGGATGATGGCGCAGCAGCACTTCCAGCGCGCTGATGCGATACGGCAGACCTGCGCTGTCATCGAGATGACCGCCGCTCAGCACCGTGTTGGCCGGCAAATGTTCGCGGCTCTGCTGTTCCATGTACTGGCAGCTGTTGCTCTCAAGTAACGCCTGAACCTCAGCCAGATCGATCCCGACCGGAAACACGCCGGTGGTGATAATGTGACCGTGCACGCGCAGGCGGTTCCTGCCTAAGCGTTCAGCGCGAAACTCGCTCTCCAGCCACAGCAGAAAGTTATTCATATCCTGCGCGGTCTGGAAGCCAATCAGGTCGCAGCACAGCAGCGACTCTGCCAGGCTGCGCCAGTCAGGGATCGCTTCAAACAGCTGACCGGACGGAAACGGCTGATGTAAAAACAAACCGATGCGGTTAGTTAAGCCGGTATCACGCAGCATTTTTACCGTTGGGATGAAGTGATAATCCTGCAGCCAGATCACATCGTCCGGCATGGCATATTCGGCGATGGCGTGGGCATAAGCCGCATTCAGCTGGCGATAGGCCTGGAAGCTGGCGCTGGTGAAACGTGCCAGGTCCGGACGCTGGTGAAACACCGGCCACAACCCCTGATGTACGTAGCCGTGATAGCCCTCTTCGTATTCTGCGCGC
Source organism: Pantoea sp. R102 (assembly GCF_004916815.1). Taxonomy (NCBI): domain Bacteria; kingdom Pseudomonadati; phylum Pseudomonadota; class Gammaproteobacteria; order Enterobacterales; family Erwiniaceae; genus Pantoea; species Pantoea sp. R102. Next base: position 706 of record NZ_SDFT01000289.1, on the reverse strand, counting down.
GTCAGCGCAAACTGCAGCCTGTCGTATTCATTACCCTGCTGAAAGCTAAGCGTGCGCGCCGCTTCCTGCGCAGCGACGGTACGTTGTCCATCCCAGCAGACCCACAGGCCACCGCGTCGCGCCATCAGGCGATCGTAAATGGCTGCCAGCGTGGAAGACTGATGCTGATTATGTGTGACCAGAATAGTGCCGGGCATGATGTTTCCCTTTGAGGTTAAGGCGCGCCACAGTGCCGCCTGCTGCGCTGATTTAACCGCCGGCAATATAAAAAAGGCGTAAAGAAAACCTGCGCGGATATAAAAATCCGGCAAAGATCAGCGCCAGTGTGTGGAAATCACCCCGGTGCCAAAGGGAAAAGGCTTGCAGCGATCAGTGACGGATGGCGCAGCCGCACTGCGACATTTCGCCAGGCACATATTTGCCGTGATGCGAATGGCGCACCTGCAACTCACCCTGCTGCCAGGCGCGGCTCCACATGGCACCTGAGCAGCTGGGCACCGCGCCGTGATTTACTGGTGACGGAAGCCCTGAACCGGCTGCTGGATCAGCGTCCGGACCACAGCCGCGCCTGGCAGCAGGGTGAGTTGCAGGTGCGCCATTCGCATCACGGCAAATATGTGCCTGGCGAAATGTCGCAGTGCGGCTGCGCCATCCGTCACTGATCGCTGCAAGCCTTTTCCCTTTGGCACCGGGGTGATTTCCACAC
>NZ_SDFT01000288.1:0-11390 GCF_004916815.1 Pantoea sp. R102 | reverse complement strand
CGCGACGACTCATGCTGCCCCCTCGCCCAGACCGCTATTAATGGCTTCTTCGATAGCGTGCAGTGCCTGCTGCGCATCGTCACCGCTGGCGGTGAAACGCAGACGATGGCCTTTCTTCACGCCCAGCGCGACCACCTTCATCAGGCTGCGCCCGTTAGCCGGCTTACCGCTGCCGTCGAGATTGGTCACGGTGATATCGCTGTTGAACTGCTTGATCACGCTCACCAGCGCGGTGCCCGGACGCGCATGCAGACCGTGCTCGTTGCGGATGGTGAATTCCGCGGTTAAGACGTCCGCAGCTTCATCCACTTCGCTGGTCAGCAGCGCGAGAATGCCTGCCGCGTCCGCCTTCAGCAGGCGTTCAGCCTGCTTGTTCAGCAGCAGATTGCTGAGGTAACCCAACACCTCAAGCGGGCGCTGATCGGTGGCGGCGACCGTCAGCAGCAGCGCTACCGGTTCGCCCTGATGTGTCAGCGGCGTCGCGCTGCGGCTCACTGCCACCGCGCTGTTGAGGTTGCCGTGCGTGCTGTCGCTCAGCCAGATGCCCTGACCGAGGCTGAGCGGCGCGTGCGAGACGACGTCCGCGACAAAGCTGGCGTCAACGGCACCGGCCGCCTGCAGACGACCAGCGTTCAGCGCCTGCAGCGTCATCAGATCGCTGGCGGCCACGTCAGTGGCGATCAGCGACGTATCGAACTGGAATTCAGCGGCCTGCTTTTCACCCATCAGCAGCGCGCGCAGCTCTTCAGCAGAGGCAGATTTCAGCTGCTCCGCGATGCTGTCATCGCTTAATACGTGGGTCAGCTGGCGCAGCAGCGCGAGGTGCTCGTCAGATTTGGCGGCAATGCCGATGGCGACGTACGCCGTCTGGCCATCGCCCCAGTCCACGCCCTGCGGGAACTGATAAACCTGCACACCGGTTTTCAGCACCAGATCGCGGGTATCGGTGGTGCCGTGCGGAATGGCGATGCCGTTGCCGAGAAAGGTGGTGGTTTGCTGTTCGCGCGCCAGCATGCCGTCGACGTAGCCTTCGGCCACATTTCCGGCCGCGGTAAGCGCAGCGGCAACCTGACGAATGGCCTGTTCTTTATCGGACGCGCTGGCGCCGGTGTGAATGGCCTGAACTTCGAGCTGGAACATATTTCTCCTCGCTTGCTGAAAGTGAATCGTTTCAGCCTGATGGCGAAAAAATACGCTGTGCGACACGGACTTAGCCGGGAGGACAACGCTGAAACGTTTCAGGGAATATGGTACAGCACCCGATTACAGGCAAGAAAATGCGCAATCGGCGTAGCAGATTTTTGATGCTCCGCACACTTCGCGGCGGATTTAGGATTTTTCACAGCGGGCGCGCTGACGCGTTGCTGTAACGTGGCGCCTGTGACGATCATTCTGTTCAGCTCGCGTCAGCTTAAACTCAGGGCGCGGTATCCGCTTCCAGCTGCAGCAGGTAGATCATGGCGTCGGCACGGCTGCTGCCGCACATCTCCGCCTGTGGCTGTAAACCGGCACACACCGCCGGACGCAGCGGCGAACCAAAAATTTTGCAGCGCTGCTGTTCGTCGAGCTGCACGCAGCGGGTATTGGCCGGTTTGCCGTCAGGCATACCCGGAATGGGGGAAGAGATGGAGGGGGCTGTGCAACAGGCACCGCACTGGTCTCGACATAACATCATGCGCTCCTGCAAAGATTAGCGGCCGACAATAGCAGTCTGCACCGCGGAATTCTATGCGCGACCAACAATTTTCACCGGCCTCACTTGCCTGTTTTTCACCGCGCGAGTAAGTTGGCGCGCATCTACCTGGTTATAGCGAGTCAAGCATTATGCCAAAGGCAAACGAAATCAAAAAAGGAATGGCCGTCACCTGGAACGGTAAACTGTTGCTGGTGAAGGATATCGATGTCCAGAGCCCAAGCGCGCGCGGTGCCGCCACGCTGTACAAGATGCGTTTCACCGATGTGCGCACCGGCCTGAAAGTTGAAGAGCGCTTCAAGGGCGACGACATTATTGATGCCATCCAGCTCAGCCGCCGCGCGGTGACCTTCTCATACATCGACGGCGACGAATACGTGTTTATGGATGACGAAGATTACACGCCGTACAGCTTTAAAAAAGATCAGATCGAAGAAGAGCTGCTGTTTATTCCGGAAGGCGGCATTCCCGGTATCCAGGTGCTCACCATGGATGGTCAGGTGCTGGCGCTGGAACTGCCGCAGACGGTAGACATGGAGATCGTTGATACCTCCCCCGGCATCAAAGGGGCATCCGCCAGTGCGCGCACCAAACCGGCGGGCATGAGCACCGGGCTGTCGATTCAGGTGCCAGAGTACCTGAGCAATGGCGATCGCATCCGTATCCATATTGCCGAGCGTCGTTATATGGGACGCGCCGATTAAGCGCACGATTTTCTCCGGCGGCGGTTGATTGTTATAGTATAACAACAGCCTGCGCGCCGGATGCGGTTGTCCGGCGCGGCTATTTTAACGGAGTAAATCATGACGCGCGTGAACCTGATTACCGGTTTTCTCGGTAGCGGTAAAACCACCACCCTGTTACATCTGCTGGCGCACAAACCGGCCAAAGAAAAGTGGGCCATTCTGGTCAACGAGTTTGGCGAGATCGGCATTGACGGCGCCCTGCTCGCCGACCGCGGCGCCACGCTGAAAGAGATCCCCGGCGGCTGCATGTGCTGTGTTAACGGCCTGCCGCTACAGGTTGGGCTGAATATGCTGCTGAAGCAGACTCAGCCGGACCGCCTGATTATCGAACCCACCGGCCTCGGCCATCCCAAACAGTTACTGAATATGCTGCGCGCAGCGGTCTATCAGCCGTGGATCCGCGTGGACGCCACGCTGACGCTGCTCGATCCGCGTCAGTTAGCCGATACGCGCGTCACGGAGAATGAAAACTTTCGCGACCAGCTGATCGCCGCAGACATCATCATCGCCAACAAGAGCGACAAATGGGATGCGGAAGATCGCCAGCGGCTGGCGAGCTGGCAGCAGCAGCATTTGGGCGACCGTCAACTGGTGGAAGCCAGCTGGGGCAATATTGATCCGGCGTTGCTGAGTCAGCCGGCATTGGCGGATCGTGCGGTACCCGATGCCGCGCATCATCATCATTCGTCACGCCCGCAGGGGCTGGCGGCGCTGAAACTGGAAGGCGAAGCGCGCTGGCGTCGTGCGTTAAATGAAGGTCAGGGCTATGCTTCCTGTGGCTGGATTTTCGATGGTGACACGGTGTTCGATACCATTCCGGCTTTAGAGTGGGCGCGGCTTGCGCCGGTGGATCGCGTGAAAGGCGTGCTGCGTACCGCTGACGGTCTGGTCAGCATTAACCGTCAGGGCGAAGACCTGTTCATCGAAACGCGCCCGGTCACGCCACCCGATAGCCGTATCGAATTGATCCACCATCAGGCCGCCGACTGGAACGCCTTGCAGACTGCCCTGTTGAAGATTCGTTTAAATTAGCTGCGGTAGGTTTGCCCGTTATTTTTTTCTTTTTGAGTTACTTTTATGCGCACTACTCGTTTGATCACCATCCTGCTGCTGAATGCGCTGGGTGTGATGCTATTTATGTCGTGGTATCTGCCGCCGGAGCACGGGTTCTGGTTCGCTCTCGACAAAGGCATCTTTTTTGGCTTTAACGACCAGATGGTCGACCATCACGGCTTTGCGCTGCTGGTGGCGATTACCAATTTCCGCGGTTTTGACGCGGTGTCGCTGCTGGCGATGGGTCTGCTCTATCTGTGGTTCTGGCGCCGCGAAACGCCGCAGGGCCGACGTCGTATGCTGGCGATTGGTATCACCATGCTGCTGACGGCGGTGATTCTTAACCAGCTGGGCCATCTGCTGCCGGTTAAGCATGCCAGCCCGACGCTGTTCTTTGATAACGTGCATCGCGTCAGCGAACTGACCGGCATTCCGGCAAAAGATGCGTCCAGAGACAGCTTCCCCGGCGACCACGGCATGATGCTGATTATCTTCGCCTGCTTTATGTGGCGCTATTTCGGCTTCCGCGCCTTCCTGATGGGCCTGCTGATTGTGGTGGTCTTTTCCCTGCCGCGCGTAATGGCAGGCGCACACTGGTTTACCGATATCGCGGTCGGTTCGCTTTCGGTGGTGCTGGTGGGCCTGAGCTGGTGGTTATTAACACCGGCCAGCGACAAACTGGTGAACTGGCTCAATCGTTCGCTGCCCGGAAAATATAAACCCCAGGCGTAATAGTTTAGCGCGGGCGATTATTCACTGTTTTTAAGATCGCCTGCGCTTATTTAATCCTGCAATAAATTATTAGCGGACTAAGCGTTTTCTGATAAAAGAAAAACCTATGCGTCAAATCGTCTGACCATGGCGTTATTCCTGGCCTGTCCAGTCAGAACCCTCTTAAAATCTCCCTTAGCGCCAGAATTAGCCGCTGTTCCTGCCGTTAATTGACGCTTAAATCGCTACCAGTTGTTGATAAAGTAACCGTTGTGTTACAGATTGATTTCACATCAAAAAAACCTATAAAAATTTATATAAAAGCACTCGCCACGCGGTCTGTAATCGGTTAACCTCAACTCCGATTACTACCGTGCAGCATAAAATTCGGTACCTTAAGCAACAAAAATGTGTGCATTAACACATTTTAGTAATTAAGGAATTGTCTTAGAGGGTCGCACTTATTAATCTCAACCCGTTTTGTCATCTGGCTGGCGACATTCTGTCGTAAGGACATCGAAGGAAAACACGTACAATGGTCAAGTCTCAACCAATTCTGAGATACCTCAGGCGGATTATTCCCGCAGTAGCATTAGCAACCCTCTTATCGGCATGTAGCAGTACCCATAACGGTCAGAACGCGAATAACGAGAATCATGAAGTTAACAACCAGAATGGTTTTTTACTTCAGGCGTCTCAGGACGAATTTGAACAAATGGTGCAGAACGTGGACGTTAAGTCCCGCATCATGGAGCAGTACAGTGACTGGAAAGGTGTGCGTTATCGCTTAGGCGGCGACACCAAACGTGGCATTGACTGTTCTGCTTTTGTTCAGCGCACCTTTCGCGAACAGTTTGGTTTAGAGCTGCCGCGTTCCACCTCGGAACAGCAGGACAGCGGTAAAGAGATTTCACGCAGTAAACTGCGTCCGGGTGATTTAGTGCTGTTCCGCGCCGGCTCCACCGGTCGCCATGTCGGCATCTATCTCGGCAACGACAATTTTGTACACGCGTCTACCAGCAGCGGCGTGATGATATCCAGCCTTAACGACAGTTACTGGAAAAACCGCTACCGCGAAGCGCGTCGGGTACTGGCAAAAAACCCCAGTTAACCCCCTTTCTTCCTGATGTTCTCAGCCAGAGAATCTGAAAACGCTGCCCCGGCAGCGTTTTTTTTTTCGTCTGCGGTTGCTTAAGCCAAATCCATGACGGAAAAAGTAATTGTGAATCAAAAATATAACGAGACTTTTCGCGCAGCCTCGTTATATTCTCGTTGCCTTGAACCAGCACAGTTGTATGCGTTTTTATAATAAAAAGGGCAAGATCAGGGGAACCAACTCCATGCCACTGTCGGGGACGTTAAATCGTCATGCCAGCTACTCGCGGCGCATCGCCTGGAGTAGCGTAATTATTGGGGTCGCGTTTTTTATCCTGTTTGTCACCGTCCTGCTCACGCTGACCTGGCAAAAACGCGTCCAGCAACACCAGCAGCTGCTGGCTCACAGCCGTGACGATCTGCAACAGGTGATGTCAACCCTGGTCGAGAGCCTTTATCCACTGCAGCAATACACTCAACTCAGCTGCAACAGCGTCAACCGTGAGCTGACCTCTCGCGCCGCCTTTGCCGGCAACATTCGCGCGATATTACTGGTACGCGACGGCAACGCTTACTGCTCTTCGGCCACCGGCGCATTTCTGCTGGCCGCCAGCGCCATTTCACCCGATTCAGAGCTGGAGCGCGACCGTGACGTCCGCCTGCTGCCCGGCACACCGCTGCAGCCCGCCAAACGGTCGCTGGCGCTGTGGCTGAAAAGTCCGGGAGCGAACGAAACCGGCATCCTCGCCACCATGAACCTCAGCATGACGCCTTACCAGCTGCTGGCCTCTTACCATCCCGAAATCACGCGTATGGCGCTGGTGGCAGGCGACAGCGCGCTGCTCAGCGGCACCAGCCAGGTGGTACGCAGCCGCGATCTGCCGCCCGCCCTCACCGACCTGACGCTTGATGACGGCAGCATGCGCTTTGTGCTTTACGGCAGCACGCTGGCCTCACGCGATTACACGCTGGCGTTGCTGACCGGCCTGCTGCTGGCGCTGCTGGTTGCCGCAATCAGCTGGCTGCTGCTGTCGCTGCATCAGCGACCGGGACGTGAAATCCTGCTCGGCATACGGCGCGGTCAGTTTCACGTTGAGTATCAGCCGCTGGTAACGGCACACAACGGCAAACCCTATGGCGTTGAAGCGCTGCTGCGCTGGACTCACCCGGTTGAAGGCATGATCCCCCCCGATGTATTTATCAGCCACGCCGAAGCGCAGAACCTGATTATTCCTCTGACCCAACATCTGTTCAGCCTGGTAGCGCGCGACGCGCGTTTTCTCTGTCAGCAACTGCCGCGCGGCACCCGTCTCAGTCTGAATATGTCACCGCAGCATCTGGCATCGGCCAGTTTTCGCCGCGACGTGCAAGCGTGGATCGCCAGTATGCCCGACGATCATTTTAACTATGTATTTGAAATCACTGAGCGCACCATGGTGCGGGAGAAGAACGCTGGCGAAATCTTCGCCTGGCTGCATGAACACAATTTCAAGATTGCCATCGATGATTTCGGCACTGGCCATAGCGCGCTGATCTACCTGGAAAAATATCCGTTCGACTACCTGAAAATTGATCGCGGCTTTGTGCAGAGTATCGGCACCGAAACCGTAACCTCGCCGGTGCTTGACACCGTGTTGCTGCTGGCAAAGAAACTCAACCTGAAAACCGTGGCGGAAGGGGTGGAAACCGGCGACCAGGCGGCCTGGCTGGTTAACCGCGGCGTCACGCATCTGCAGGGGTATCTGTTTAGCCGCCCGCTGCGCCCGGAAAAGCTGATCAGCTACTATCAGAGCCAGGCCAGTTTGGGTTAACGTCACGCACCGCGCATGAAACTGCTACCATACAGTGCGGATTACCACAGGAGAGCGCCCCACTTATGCTGCTTCGTCTTGCCACAGCACTACTGATGTGCAGCGCCATTGCGCCGGTGCACGCGGTCACTATCCATGAAAGCTATGCCTTTGCAAAGCTGGGCGAACCTAAATACGCGGTCAACTTCAGCCATTATGATTACGCCAATCCGGCGGCGCCAAAAGGCGGCAAGATCACCCTCGCCGTGGTGGGCACTTACGACAACTTCAACCGCTATGCGTCGCGCGGCAATCCCGGTATCGGCACTGACACGCTGTACGACGGCCTGTTTACCACCTCAGACGATGAGCCCGGCAGCTACTATCCGCTGATCGCCGAATCAGCACGCTATCCCAGCGATTATCACTGGATGGAGGTGTCGATCAATCCGCACGCGCAGTTTCAGGACGGTACGCCGATCACGGCACAGGATGTCGCCTTCACCTTCAGCAAATTCATGACCGAAGGCGTGCCGCAGTTTCGCGTGGCGTTTCGTGGCGTGCAGGTGAAAGCGCTGAACCGGCTGACGGTGCGCATTGAGATGCCCAAACCAGATAAAGACCTGGTGCTGAGCTGGATCACGCTGCCGGTACTGCCGGAAAAATTCTGGCAGAACAAAAAATTCAATGAGCCGATTGGCTATCCGCCGCTCGCCAGCGGGCCTTACCGCGTCACTTCGTACAAATCCGGCCAGTTCATCCAATATAGCCGGGTGAAGAACTACTGGGCGGCCGATCTGCCGGTGAACCGCGGTCGCTTTAATTTTGATACCCTGCGCTACGACTACTATCTTGATGACAACGTGGCTTTTGAAGCGTTTAAGGCCGGTGCCTATGACCTGCGCGAGGAGAGTTCGGCGAAGAAATGGGCCACACAATATCGCGGGCGCAACTTCACCAGCCACGCCATTGTGAAAGCCACCACGCCGAATGACGTCTCCACCGACACGCGCTGGCTGGCGTTCAATAACGAGAAAGCATTGTTTGCCGACCGCCGCGTGCGCGAGGCGCTAACGCTGGCGTTTGATTTTGAGTGGATGAACAAAGCGCTGTTCTACGGCGCTTACAAGCGGACCGACAGCTACTTCCAGAACACCGCTTACGCCGCCAAAGGCTATCCTGACGCCGATCAGCTGGTCCTGCTCGCGCCCTACAAGGCGCAGCTGCCTGCCGAAGTCTTTAACAACGCCTACGCGCCGCCGCACTCTGACGGCAGCGGCTTTGACCGCAACAATTTGCTGCGGGCGATGGCGCTGCTAAAGCAGGCCGGCTGGCAGATCAAAAATCAGCAGCTGGTGAACGTAAAAACCGGCCAGCCGTTTCAGTTTGAGCTGTTGCTGCGCAGCGGCTCTCAGAACGACTGGGCGCTGCCGTTCCAGCACAGCCTGGCACGGCTTGGCATTACGATGACGCTGCGTCAGGTGGACAGTTCGCAATATCTGCGCCGGCTGCGCGAAGGCGATTACGACATGATTCCGTCGCTTTATCAGGCGATGCCGTGGCCCTCCACCAGCCTGCAGTATGTCTGGCAGTCGGATTACATCAGCTCTTCGTGGAACACCGCGCGGGTAAAAGATCCGCTGGTCGACCATTTCGTGCAGCAAATCGTCGCCCATCAGGGTGATGAGAAAGCGCTATTGCCGCTCGGCCAGGCGCTGGATCGCCTGCTGCTGTGGAACGCCTACATGATTCCGATGTGGTACAACGCCGAGCAGCGGCTGGCCTGGTGGGACAAGTTTTCCCATCCGCAGATTAAACCGGCGTTTGCCACCGGGCTGGAAAACTGGTGGTACGATGTGAACAAAGCCGGTCGTTTACCGGCCGATCGACGCTGAGGAGAGCGGTTTGGGTGCTTATTTCCTGCGCAGGCTGTTGCTGATTATTCCCACGCTGTGGGCCATCATCACCCTGAATTTCTTTATCGTACAGATTGCGCCGGGCGGTCCGGTCGATCAGGCGCTGGCCAACATCCAGTTTGGTCATAGTACCGGTCTGCCTGGCAGCGGCGGCAGTGATAGCGGTGCGCGCGGTGCGCTGGTGCGCGACAATCCCGGCGACAGCCAGTACCGCGGCGCGCGCGGGCTGGATCCGGAAGTGGTGGCAGAAATAACCCATCGCTACGGCTTCGATAAGCCCCTGCTGCAGCGCTATGGCGAAATGCTGTGGAATTACCTGCGTTTTGACTTTGGCGACAGCCTGTTTCGTAACGCCTCGGTGCTGCAGCTAATTAAAGAGAGCCTGCCGGTGTCGATCAGCCTCGGGTTGTGGAGCACGCTGATCATCTATCTGGTGTCGATTCCGCTGGGCATCAAAAAAGCGGTGCGCAACGGCAGTGCGTTTGATATCTGGAGCAGCATCTTTATCATCATCGGCTACTCAATTCCGGCGTTTTTGTTTGCCATCATGCTGATTGTGCTGTTTGCCGGCGGCAGCTATCTCGACTGGTTCCCGCTCCGCGGCCTCACTTCGCCGCAGTTTGACACGCTGCCGTGGTACAGCAAAATCAGCGATTACCTGTGGCATATCACCCTGCCGGTGCTGGCTACGGTAATTGGCGGCTTTGCCACCCTGACCATGCTGACGAAAAATGCGTTCCTTGATGAGGTGCGCAAACAGTACGTCGTCACGGCGCGCGCCAAGGGCCTGGATGAAAAGCGCATCCTGTACGGCCACGTGTTCCGCAACGCCATGCTGCTGGTGATCGCCGGGTTTCCCGCCACCTTTATCAGTATGTTTTTCACCAGCTCGGTGCTGATTGAGGTGATGTTCTCACTCAACGGCATGGGGCTGCTCGGCTATGATGCCACCATTCAGCGCGACTATCCGGTGATGTTCGGCACGCTGTATATCTTTACGCTGATTGGCCTGCTGATGAATATTCTCAGCGATCTGACCTATACGCTGGTCGATCCACGCATTGATTTTGAGGGCCGCTGATGCGTCTATCTCCCGTTAACCAGCAGCGCTGGCAGCGCTTTCGTCATAACCGGCGCGGCTACTGGTCGCTGTGGCTGTTTCTGCTCATCTTTGTGCTGTCGCTGGGCGCGGAATTATTAGCCAATGACAAACCGCTGCTGGTGCATTATCAGCAGCGCTGGTACGCACCTCTGCTGTTTAACTACAGCGAGAGCGATTTTGGCGGCCAGTTTGCCACGGCGGCCGATTATCAGGATCCGTGGCTGAAGCAACGTATTGATCAGCAGGGCTGGGCGCTGTGGGCGCCCATCCGCTTCAGCGACAGCACCATTCATTTCGCCACCGATGTGCCCTTCCCGTCACCGCCGTCCGCGCAAAACTGGCTGGGTACCGATGCTAACGGTGGCGATGTACTGGCGCGTCTGCTGTACGGCACGCGCATCTCGCTGCTGTTCGGTTTGCTGTTAACGCTGTTCTCTAGCGTGATTGGCATTGTGGTGGGTGCCCTGCAGGGCTACTTTGGCGGCCGCGTTGACCTCATCGGCCAGCGATTGATTGAAGTGTGGTCCGGCATGCCGACGCTGTTCATGCTGATTCTGCTCTCCAGCGTGATTCAGCCCAATTTCTGGTGGCTGTTACTGCTGACAGTGATCTTCGGCTGGATGAGCCTGGTGAGCGTGGTGCGCGCCGAGTTCCTGCGCACGCGTAACTTTGACTATATCCGCGCCGCACGCGCGCTGGGCGTGAGCGATAGCCGCATCATGCTGCGCCACATGTTGCCCAACGCCATGGTTGCCACGCTCACCTTTCTGCCGTTTATCCTGTGCGGTTCGATCACCACGTTGACCTCACTGGATTTTCTCGGCTTCGGCCTGCCGGTGGGCTCGCCGTCGCTGGGCGAACTGCTGCTGCAGGGAAAAAACAATTTACAGGCACCGTGGCTTGGCCTTTCTGGCTTCTTCGCCCTCGCCCTGCTGCTGTCGCTGCTGATTTTTATCGGCGAAGCGGTACGCGATGCCTTTGATCCGAGCCGGGGGCGCTAAATGAGTTTGTTAACGGTGAATCATCTGGCGGTGGCGTTCGGGCCGCGCCGCGTGGTGGAAGATATCTCGCTGCGTATCGACGCCGGCGAAACGCTGGCGCTGGTGGGCGAATCGGGATCGGGCAAGAGCGTGACGGCGCTGTCGATTATGCGTCTGCTGCCGCAGCCGCCGGTGAGTTATCCGCAGGGCGAGATCCTGTTTGACGGGCGCGATGTGTTACAGGCCAGCGAACGTGAGATGCGCGGGCTGCGCGGCAACCAGATGGCGATGATTTTTCAGGAGC
>NZ_SDFT01000287.1:0-1963 GCF_004916815.1 Pantoea sp. R102 | reverse complement strand
AAACTGCAGGAAGCGGGCTTTTCAACCGAACTGCTGCACGGACCCGAGCTGGATGAGGTGCCTCAGGAGGGCGTCTGGCTGATTGTCAGCTCAACGCACGGTGCCGGCGAACTGCCGGACAACCTGCTGCCGTTTTATGAAGCGCTGCAGGAGAGCCAGCCGGATCTGTCAGGCGTACGCTTTGGCGCAGTGGGTATCGGTAATCATGAATACGATCTGTTCTGCGGTGCGATCAAACTGCTGGAGACGACGTTAACGCAGCTGGGTGCCAAACGTATTGGCGATCGGCTGGAGATCGACGTGCTGGAACATGAGATTCCGGAAGATCCGGCGGAAGTGTGGGTTGCCAGCTGGCACCCGCAGATTTAAGACGATCTTTGCTGGTCGGGGATCGGGTATTTATGTCGATCCCCAGTTGATTCCGCTGTTTTATCGCCTTTTACCTGCGTCGCTTTGTGGATAAGATCCGTTATTTCATGCGTATAACCAGTAGTTATCCAAAGAACAACCGCTGATGCTTTTTTACGCTGTGTATAAGTAGCAAAGTTGATCTCAGCTTATACGGATCAGGATCACCGATCATTCACAGTAAACGATCCTCGCTAATCCCCTGTTGCCACAGCGCTTTTCCGGGTTATCAACAGACAGGGGCGATCCTAATAAGAGATCTAACAGAGAGATCATATAAAAGACTTAAGATCCTTTCTTTTAAACCGCAGGATCCCGCGACTTTCGCCCTGAACAGAATTTCAGTAGAATCCACCGCCCAGGGCAACGATCCCTGTCCGAACACTAACGAGGACCCACTTCATGTTTTATCCAGATCCTTTTGACGTCATCGTAATCGGTGGTGGTCATGCGGGCACAGAAGCCGCGATGGCCGCTGCCCGAATGGGTCAGCAAACCCTGTTACTCACCCATAATATTGATACGCTGGGACAAATGTCCTGTAACCCGGCGATCGGTGGCATCGGGAAAGGACACCTGGTTAAGGAAGTGGATGCCTTAGGCGGTTTGATGGCCAGCGCGATCGATCAGGCCGGTATTCAGTTTAGGATACTAAACGCCAGCAAAGGCCCGGCGGTGCGTGCCACGCGTGCACAGGCAGACCGGGTACTGTATCGCCAGGCGGTACGCACTGCGCTGGAAAACCAGCCGAACCTGATGATCTTCCAGCAGGCGGTTGATGATCTGATTGTGGAGAACGATCGCGTTGTCGGCGCCGTGACCCAGATGGGCCTGAAGTTCCGGGCGAAAACCGTCGTTCTGACGGTGGGCACTTTCCTGGACGGCAAAATCCACATCGGCCTCGATAACTACAGCGGTGGTCGTGCAGGCGATCCTCCGTCGATTCCGCTGGCTAAACGTCTGCGTGCGCTGCCGCTGCGCGTAAACCGCCTGAAAACCGGTACGCCACCGCGTATCGATGCCCGCACCATCGACTTTTCGGTGCTAACGCCGCAGCACGGGGATGACCCGATGCCGGTGTTCTCGTTTATGGGCCATGCCGGACAGCATCCGCAGCAGGTGCCATGCTGGATAACCCACACCAATGAGCAGACACATGAAGTGATCCGCAATAACCTCGATCGCAGCCCGATGTATGCCGGGATCATCGAGGGGATCGGGCCACGCTACTGCCCGTCGATTGAAGACAAAGTGATGCGCTTTGCCGATCGTAACGCACATCAGATTTTCCTTGAGCCGGAAGGGCTGACCAGCAACGAAATCTACCCGAACGGTATCTCCACCAGCCTGCCGTTTGATGTGCAGATGCAGATCGTGCGCTCGATGAAAGGTCTGGAGAACGCGAAGATCGTGCGCCCGGGCTACGCCATCGAGTACGACTTCTTCGATCCGCGCGATCTCAAGCCGACGCTGGAGAGTAAATTTATCCACGGCCTGTTCTTTGCCGGCCAGATCAACGGCACCACCGGTTATGAAGAAGCGGCGGCGCAGGGGC
>NZ_SDFT01000286.1:0-4217 GCF_004916815.1 Pantoea sp. R102 | reverse complement strand
CTCCCTCTCCCGCGAGCGGGAGAGGGCCGGGGTGAGGGCCAGACCGCACCCAAACCAACAAAAAGCCGCAGCATCCCTGCCACGGCTTTTACCTCAAGCTCACCTAAAAAGAAGGAGAAAAAACTTACACCAGCTCGACTTTCACCCCTTCCTGCACCAGCAGTTCAGCATCGCCGTGGTTATAGACGCTGTAATGAACGCCAGCAATGGTGACGTTACCATTTTGTTGTATCCAGCTAACGCTATCTTGTGCATCGGGCATTAGATCTTTTAGCTTAACGACATCTCCGATATCACCATTGACTTTCATCTGGGTATTACCGTTTTCTATAAATAAATTCATCTCGCCATGCTGAAGAATAGTTTTTACATCGACCAGCAAATCGTTATCGATTTTGTCAGACATGTTAATGGTATTAACTGTACCTTTTTCTGTCAGCAGGTTAGCTAAATCGAAACTACTTTGTTCATCACCCAGGCTAATTACCTCGTTACTGGTTTTCATATCAGTAAGGTGATTGTCTGTTTTTCCTTCGACAGGTTTAATGCCGATGTTGTCTATCGCGAAATCGTTACCATTTGTACTCGCGGTACCATTGGTAATAGCCACCTTGACTTTTGTTGTTTCGGTTGCCGTGTAATAGCCTGTGTAATGTGTCCAGCTTGTTTTTTGAAGTGTTTCCGGAATGACCGATTTTCCATCAATGCTCATTCCCAGTTTTGATTTGTAATTACCTCCTGATGTATGTTGAAGGGCATCAAAAGAAACCTCATAAGTTTTCCCTTTTTCCACAATGATAGTACGGTAAGCGACTTCTCCATTGTATTCGTTGTGGATACCATTCGTCATACTACCCAACTGATTTGTTGCGTTGCCACTCCATTTTTTTACTGTCAGCTCTCCTGATTGGCTATACCTACCCGCAGCTTTCCATCCTTGCAATGTTCCATCATTAAAATCCCATAAATAGCCTGGTGATTCTTTTCCGGACGCTGTTACGTTAATTGAAAGAGTATTACTCCATTTTGTTGTGCCAGGTTGATTTGCGTTACTGGCGCGAAACTCCCAGCCTGTCTGTTCTTTCAGTTTTGGCGATTGCCATGACCAGTTACCATCTTTATCTACAACCGCTGTGCCGCCTGCTATCCATGGATCACCAAACTGGCCATACTCAATAGTAATAATTTGTCCCGGTGAACCCGTACCTTTCAATATCGGCGTTAAATCATCTGTAAAACCACCGTGTTGTATCAGACCGCCAGAGGGGGATAAATCATCAAGTGCACCCACAATTACCGGTACTTCAGGTTGAATGTTTAACGTGAAAACTTCAGACCATTCACCGTGTTCGATACTATTAATCTCGCGCGCTTGATAGGATATGGTTATATTGCTTTCTAACTGTGGAGATTCAATCTGCCATTGACCGTTGGCGTCAACTGTGGCGTTACCCGCTGCTTTCCAATTCCCACCAGATGTGCGGTACTGAATCTCAATAATCGCGCCGGGTATTCCGGTACCGCGTAATATTGGAGTTGTATCGTCGGTCACATCGCCAGATTTAAGCTCCCCTTTTGAATTACCTGCATCATCCACAGCCTGAATAATTTCAACTTTATCTGGAGCTCGGTACTCATCGGCAATGTTAAGAATAAATTTATTTGACGCCTCGCTCTCGTAGCCACGCCCATCGGTAGCCGTCACATACAACGAATGCTCACCGTCAGCCAGCGTTGGGGTAATTTCCCAGTAGCCATTGCTGCTGGCTTTAACACTGCCAATCAGCTGGTCCTGCTTGTTGTACAGGCGAACGATGCTGTCCGGCTCGGCCACGCCTTTCAGGGTTGGCGTACGATCATCGGTCTGCTGGCCGGAGCTGACCAGACCGGTTTTATCGCCGAAATCATCCCCTGCACCAATAATCAGCGGCTGGTCCGGTGCGGAAAGGTCGACGTTTACGATAAACAGCGATGGCGCACCGACGTTGCCGGCGCGGTCAATGGTACGCACGGAAAGGTTGTGCGGGCCTTCAGTCAGCGGAAACGGCGGCTGCCAGCTCCAGCTGCCATTAGCGGCAATGGAGACGGTATAGACGGTACTGTCCATCACAATTTCCATGATGCCGCCGGCTTCTGATGGCGCGGAGCCGCTAAAGGTGCGTTGCGGATCGGTGGTCCAGAGTTGTTTTGCGTTGGTGAGTGCTGTGCTCATGATTATTCCTGCTTAATAGTTAACGTCCTGGTGAAACTGTCCAAATCTAACGACAGGCGGCGATTATTAGTTGATCGGATAATTCTCCCAACGAGAACGGTCTTGAAGGAAAACTGGCGGCGCGCGGGGAAAAGGACACGGATTTTTAGCCGCAGCAATGGCTGGCAGGCTATACTGGCGCGCACGCAGGTCGCAGGGAATGGAGCCATGGCCAAATACCAGCAGCTGGTAGATCAGCTACGTACGCAAATCGAAGCACGCATCTGGCCGCCGGGTGAAAAGCTGCCGTCGCTGCGCCAGCAGGCGGAACAGAGCGGGTTAAGCCTGATGACGGTGATGCACGCTTACGAAGTGCTGGAGAGCCAGGGCTGGATTGTGTCGAAGCCGCAGTCGGGCTACTACGTGGCGCCGCGTGCGGCGGAGAGCCGTCCGCGTTTGCCAACCCAGGCGATTGCTAAAACCGATCAGGCCGATACCAACAGCTTCGTGTTTGATGTGCTGCAGGCGACGCGCGATCCGGCCATCATGCCGTTTGGTTCTGCTTTCCCCGATCCGGAACTGTTTCCCCAGCGCCAGCTGATGCGCTCGCTGGTGAAGGTCTCGCACAATCTCAAACCCACCGATGCCCTGAATAATCTGCCGCCCGGTAATGAAGCGCTGCGAAAAATCCTCGCCCAGCGTTATGCGCAGCAGGGCATTACGCTGTCGCCGGATGACATC
The DNA here is from genome assembly GCF_004916815.1 of Pantoea sp. R102. Taxonomy (NCBI): domain Bacteria; kingdom Pseudomonadati; phylum Pseudomonadota; class Gammaproteobacteria; order Enterobacterales; family Erwiniaceae; genus Pantoea; species Pantoea sp. R102. Next base: position 1,285 of record NZ_SDFT01000286.1, on the reverse strand, counting down.
GTTATTACCAACGGTGCGATGGAAGCGCTTAACCTCAGCCTGCAGGCGGTGACCGAACCGGGCGACTGGGTGGTGATCGAGAACCCTTCCTTCTATGGCGCGTTGCAGGCGATTGAACGGCTCAAGCTGAACGCGATTGCTATCGCCAGCGATGTGGAGCAGGGCATCGATCTGGATGAGCTGGAGCAGGCGCTGCAGCGCTGGCCGGTGAAAGCCTGCTGGCTGATGACCAACCGGCAGAATCCGCTCGGCTTTACGCTCAGCGCCGAGCGCAAACAGCAGCTGGTGGCGCTGCTGACGCGTTATCAGGTGGCGATGATAGAGGATGACGTTTATAGCGACCTGTATCACGGCCACGATAAGCCGTTGCCGGCCAGAGCGTTCGACCGCGAGGGTTACGTGCTGCACTGCGGCAGCTTTTCGAAAAATCTGGTGGCGGGATTTCGCGTGGGCTGGGTCGCGGCGGGGCGCTATGCGCAGCGCGTGCAGCGCATTCAGATGATGAGTACGCTCTCGACCAGCGCGCCGATGCAGCTGGCGCTGGCGGATTTTCTCAGTACCCGCAGTTATGACACGCATTTGAAAAAGCTAAGACAGACGCTGGCGAAGCGCAAACAGCTGGCACAGCAGGCGCTGCGCCGCGTGCTGCCCGCCGAGGCGCACATCAGCGATACGCCCGGTGGCTACTTTTTGTGGATTACCTTGCCGGAGCAGATCAACGCTACGCAGCTGTATCATCTGGCGCTGCAGCAGGGCATCAGTATTGCGCCGGGCCAGCTGTTTTCCAGCAGCGAGAGTTTCAGCCACTGCTTCCGTTTCAACACCGCCTGGCCATGGGATGCACGCGCCGAGGCGGCGGTAGAGACGCTGGGGGCGTTGATTGGTCAGCTGGCGCAGGGCGTTGCGGTAGAGAAGTAAGTGGTTTTTCCCTCACAACACCCGCAGCATTCTCACTTCGCAATCCACGTGGCCGGTACAGCCCATCGCGTCCGCAATCTGTTCAAAGCCCAGCGACTGATAGAGCTTGATGGCGCGCGTCAGGCTGCCGGTGGTCTCCAGGTAGCAGCGCCGGAACCCGCGCTGGCGGGCAAAATCCATTGCGCGCAGCGCCAGTTCGCGCGCTAAACCCAGCCCGCGCACCGACGGCAGGAAATACATCTTCTGCAACTCACAGATATCCGGTGCGCTACAGGCGAGCGGTGCCACGCCGCCGCCGCCGACCACCTGACCCTCATGCTCCACGATCCAGTAAGCGCTGTCCGCCGCACTGTACAGCTCAAACAAC
>NZ_SDFT01000285.1:0-1745 GCF_004916815.1 Pantoea sp. R102 | reverse complement strand
TTATGGGGCAGCCGCAGCAACAGCATCCGCGCGGCGGAAGCCACGCTGGCGGCGCAGCGTGCGGCGGCCTCGGCAGCCGAGCTGACGGTGGCCAGTTCGGTCGCGTCCGGTTACCTCAGCCTGTGCGCGCTCGACGAGCAGCTGCGCGTCACCGAGGCCACGCTGGAAACGCGGCAGAACTCGCTAAACCTGGCGCAGCGTCAGTTCGAAACCGGCTATACCTCGCGGCTGGAATGGATGCAGGCGGCATCGGAATATCAGACGGCGAAAGCGCAAATTCCGCATCTGCAGCATCAGATCGCCCAGCAGGAGAACGCGCTCAGCATTCTGGTCGGCATGAATCCGCGCCAGATCGCGCGCAGCAGCCAGTTCGACCAGCTGCGACCCCACGCACTGCCGACGCTGCTGCCGTCGCAGCTGCTGAATCGCCGGCCTGACATAGTCCAGGCGCAGCGCCTGCTGCTGGCGAGCGACGCGTCGCTGGCGGCGGCACAGGCACAGCTGCTGCCATCGCTCAACCTGACGGCGTCCGGCACGCTGCAGAGCAGCCAGCTACACGATCTGCTGGATAATCCGTTCCGCCTGTGGAGCATCGGCGGCAGCGTGCTGGCACCGCTGCTCAACCGCGAAGCCCTGACCGCACAGGTGGATGTGGCGATGGCGTCGCGCAACCAGGCGCTGTACGGCTACGAAAGGGTGGTGCGCAACGCCTTTGCCGAGGTGGATAACGCGCTGGATGCCATTACGCGCAGCCAGCAGCAGCTAACAGAGCTGCAGGCGCAGGAACGCTACGTTGCCGAGGCGTGGCGGATTGCGCGCAACCGTTATCAGAATGGCTATGCGTCCTATCTCGATGAGCTTGATGCGCAGCGCACGCTGTTCAGCACCCAGCTGAATATTGTGGCGGTGAAAAACACGCTGCTGCTGGCGCAAATCGATCTCTACCGCGCACTTGGTGGCGGCTGGCAGGGTTGATCATCACGCCGCAGCCGCCTGGCTGCGGTCAAAAATGACGTCTAAAGCCCGTTCACCCCGCTTTCACAACAGCACCAGCCCGAACTTAAGTGGTTCATGCTTTTTTTTACTTGTCTTTACAATTAGTGGTATTATCCGCGGCGCTTTACACAGTCTGAACGGAACTATGCAGGGGTTATTGCCTGCACGGCCGCGTGGTTGCGCGGCTTGCCATGACAGGGGAAGAAAAGGAAATGATGAATAAAAAAGCCACGCTGGTACTGCTGGTTGCAGCGGTATTAGTCACCGGCTGTGCATCGCGCACGGCACCGATCCAGAACGTCAGCCAGACGGTCGCACAGAGCTACAGCGATCAGCAGATGCAGCGCGCTATTGTGGAAGCTGGCGCGGCCAATCACTGGGTGATCTCACCGGCGGGTCCGGGCGTGATGAATGGTCTGCTGGCAGAACGCGGCCACACGGCGAATATCCGTATCACCTACACTGCTAACAGCTACCGCATTGATTACGTCAGCAGCACCAATCTGAAAGCAGGCAGTGGCCAGATTCACCGTAACTATAACCGCTGGATTCAGAACCTGAACCAGGGCATCCAGACCCGTCTGGCGGTGCAGGCGGTAAAATAAGTCATCACGCGCGCCGCTAACAGTTAATCGTAAAGTTAGCCGGCACGCTGCCGAAATAGAAACAGGCGGACCCGATGTCCGCCTGAGAACTCGGCGACATCCGCGTGAGGCGGATGACTGGAATAGAGAGCAGGGAAGGGATGC
>NZ_SDFT01000284.1:0-6651 GCF_004916815.1 Pantoea sp. R102 | reverse complement strand
GTTGAGCAACGACCTGCTGATCGTCACCGGTGCGCTGGTGGGCTCCTCCGGTGCCATCCTGTCGTACATTATGTGTAAAGCGATGAACCGTTCCTTTATCAGCGTGATTGCCGGCGGGTTCGGCACTGACGTGAGCGGTGCCGACGCGGGCGAAGAGGCGGGTGAACACCGTGAAATCAGCGCGGAAGAGACGGCAGAACTGCTGAAAAACTCGACCTCGGTGATCATCACGCCGGGCTACGGTATGGCGGTCGCCCAGGCGCAGTATCCGGTGGCAGAGATCACCGAGAAACTGCGCGCGCGCGGTATCAAGGTGCGTTTCGGTATTCACCCGGTCGCCGGTCGTTTGCCGGGGCACATGAACGTGCTGCTGGCGGAAGCCAAAGTGCCGTACGATGTGGTGCTGGAGATGGATGAGATCAACGATGATTTCAGCGATACCGACACCGTGCTGGTTATCGGTGCCAACGACACCGTCAACCCGGCGGCCCAGGACGATCCGCGCAGCCCGATTGCCGGTATGCCGGTGCTGGAAGTGTGGAAAGCGCAAAACGTCATCGTGTTCAAACGCTCGATGAACACCGGCTATGCCGGAGTGCAGAACCCGCTGTTCTTTAAAGAGAACACCCAGATGCTGTTTGGCGATGCCAAAGCCAGCGTCGAAGGCATTCTGCGCGCGCTGTAGGAAACGAAAAGGGCGGTGATGTCACCGCCCTGAAAAGCTCAAACCAGGGCGGCGCAGGATGGCCGCCCTGCGTTATTTAATCCTCTTCATCTTCCTCATCGTCGAGGTCAATCGGCGATTTGAAATCATCCGGCTTAATCGCCAGCAAATCACAGCGCAGGTGATCGATCACCTGTTCAGCGGTATTGCCGAGAAACGCAGCTGACAGACCGGTACGACCGATGGTGCCCAGCACCACAATCCCGGCGTCGAGATGCGAAGCGATATCAGGGATGACTTCTTCCGGCAGGCCCTTCGCTACGTGGGTAAATTCCTCGCCGATGGAAAATTTCTGGCGCAGCGCTTTCATCGCCACCAGATGCTGGCCGCGAATCGCATCGTTATAGACGCTGGGATCAAAATCCGGCAGTTCAATAGCAATGTTAATCGGCGTGACGGGATAAGCGCCCACCAGATGCACCTCGGTGTGATTCACCATTTCGGCCAGGCGCGTGGTCTCGCGGATCAGTTTTTGATTAAGCTCATCATGATGCGGTTCCTCGCTGGCAAGGTTTACCGCCACCACCGCTTTGCCGCCTTCCGGCCACGGCTGGTCTTTGACCATCCACACCGGGCACGGGCACTTACGCAGCAGGTGCCAGTCGGTGGGGGTAAAAATCACCGCTTCCAGACGATCGTGCTGGTGCGCCATCTTCAGGACCAAATCATGCTGATGCGCCAGCACTTCCTGAATGATGGCTTCGTACGGCCGGTTATGCCACACCACTTTGATCTCGATATCCACGCCGGCTTCCAGATAGGCCTGCGCCTGTTCGCGGATCCATTCGGTACGCTGGCTAATCACCCCTTTGCGCATGTTGACGCGCTCGTCGGGCGACAGCAGGGTGGTCATTTCGTAGGAGAAGTCGTAGATAGGCAGGAAGGCTTTGATTTTTCCGCCGATACGTTGATTGAGATACACCGCACGCCGCAGCGCCGGCTGGTCGTCCTGCTGAGCATCAATCGCCACCAGAATATGCTGATACCGGGACATAAGGCACTCTCCTCAAACCAAAGCGAAGTTGGATTAAAGATAGCCTAAGATGGCGCAGGGCAGAAGCGGAAAAGTTGTTGCCGGATCAATAAAATAACATTTATCGACCCGGCAGGCGGTTACGCTGCCTGATCGGTCTGGCCGGCCAGTTCAGCCAGCAGCGCATGGTTTTCGATGGTGATATATTTGCCTTTCACCGCCAGCATGCCGCTTTTCTGGAAACGTCCCAGCAGACGGCTGATGGTTTCAACGGTGAGTCCCAGATAGTTACCGATGTCACCGCGCGTCATGGTCAGGCGGAATTCACGCTGTGAGAAACCGCGCTGGCCGAAGCGACGCGACAGGTTCCAGATAAACGCCGCCAGACGCTCTTCCGCGTTCTTCTTCGATAACAGCAGGATCATATCCTGATCGCCTTTGATCTCGCCGCTCATCAGACGCATCATCTGCTGACGCAGCGCCGGCATTTTACCGGACAGATCGTCGAGGGTTTCAAACGGAATTTCACACACCATGGCCGTTTCCAGCGCCTGAGCGAAGCTCGGATGATGCGCGCTGACGATGGCGTCAAAGCCCACCAGATCGCCCGCCAGATGGAAACCGGTGATCTGTTCATCACCCTGTTCGGTAATGGTGTAACTTTTAATGGTGCCGGAGCGGATAGCATAAAGGGATTTCAGTTCATCACCGGCTTTGAACAGCGTCTGGCCTTTCTGAATCGGCTTTTTGCGTTCAATAATATTGTCCAGCTGATCCAGTTCATGTTCGTTCAGCGTGAAGGGAATACACAACTGGCTGATACTGCAATCCTGACAGTGGATGGCACAACCGCCAGACTGAATACGTCGAATGCTGCGTTTTTCCGGGATCATATAGGTACGCTCGATGATTATTGACTGTCGTCAATTTTAACATTTTTCTTTGTCATGTGAACTCATCCGAGCAGTAATAATGATCAAAACCGCACAAATGCTGGGTATTCGCGGCTTTGATGTCTGCAAATGACCAGCCGGTTTTTGATCTGGAACGTTTTCTTTCCATATTTACATCCGGACACAACCTGATCCCGCGCAGAAAGTGACGGATGTGATACCCGATAACCTTTGCTACTATTTTGCTTTCGGGTGGCATGTTGCGCCCGATTCACCACCAGGCGTGAGGAAAACACCATGAACCTTGATGATCAAGACCTTTTCCGCGATGCCATGGGTGATGTAACCCCGTTAAAAGATTGCGCCAACACCCAGTGGCTGCGCGCGCCGTCTACAAAAGCGCCGCGCCAGCAGCCGCATGACGACGCACCGGAAAACTTCCTGACGCGCGGCTTCCTTGAGATTATCCCGCGCGACACGCCGCTGGAATATAAAGCCGATGGCATTCAGCAGGGCGTGCTCGATAAGCTGCGGCTGGGCAAATATACGCTGGACGCCAGTCTTAATCTGTTGCGCCAGCCGGTGGAGACCTGCCGGCAATCGCTGTTCAGCTTTATGCTGGAAGCGCGTAAACAGGGCCTGCGCAATCTGCTGATTATTCATGGCAAAGGGCGGGATGATGAAGCACACGCCAATATTGTCCGCAGCTACGTGGCACGCTGGCTGCGTCAATTTGACGACGTTCAGACCTTCTGCAGCGCGCAACCGCAGCACGGCGGCAGCGGCGCAGTTTATGTCGGGCTGCGCAAAACCGATCGCGCGCGCCTCGACAATCGCGAACGCCACGCCAAACGCAGCCGTTAACTGTGAAATTTGCGGATGGTGGCCATCAGCACTTCCGCGCTTAACGAGAGAGAGTGGCCGCTGCGGGTAATAATGCCCACCGGTTCGCCGGGGCCGGGCGATGCGATGGGTAGCGCGCTGAGCGCATTGTGACTTAAATCTTCCTTCACCGCGCCGGATGGCACAAACCACACATAGTCATAACGCAGCGCCAGCTGGCGGGCCAGCGAGGTGGAAGAGGTTTCGACACAGTTGCCCGGCAGCGAGCAGCCTTGTTCATCCAGCATGTGCTGGGCAATGCGGCGCGGCGCGGTGCCTTCAGGCGAAATCACTACCGGCCACTGCATAGCGCGGGAAAGTGTGACGTTGTCACTTAACAGCGGGTGCTCCGGTCGCACCACCAGCTTGAGCGATTCGAGAAACAGCAATTCGTAGGTCAGGCCGGTCATCATTTCGCTGTCCGCCATACGGCCAATGCCAATATCAAACTCCCCGGCGCGCAGGCCAGCCAGCAGCACATTATTGTGCAGCGTGGCCACCTGTACCGTGGTGTTCGGCTGCTGTTCGTGGAAGCGATCCAGGATCTGCGGCAGCATCCCCATGGCGGCGGTGGTGAGGGCGCCAAGGCGGATCACGATCGGGCGTCCGGAAACCGGCGAGTTGAAACTTTGTCCGGCGTGGTTAAGCGCATCCAGTACTTTCACCGCGTGGGTCAGGAACTGTTCTCCCAGTGTCGTCAGCTGAGCACCGAGGCGACCGCGCTCAAACAGACGGGCGCCCGCCAGTTCCTCCAGCTCATTGAGCGTCTTAGACAGCGCCGGCTGACTCAGATTCAGGGTTTCCGCCGCGCGGCCCAGCGTGCCCTGTTGCGCGACTGCCACAAAGGTGTGTAAATGGCGCAGACGAATGCGCTGATTAAAGAGATGATTTTTGTCCATAAACGCCAGCGTAATGAGTCAGAGTGGTCAGCGGCAAGTGGCTGACCGAGATTCTGTTAACTTACCTGCAAAATTATATTAACAAAAACAGTCAGCGTGAGAAGTTTTAGTAAGTGGCTGTATTGGTTAGGTTTATAAATAACCGGGCGTCCGGGCGCGTTTCTGTACTCAGCGTTATCAGTAGCTTAGCGGTTAAAATGTTGAATAATTCTCAATTTCACTTAAAAATCCTGCCCGTTATTGTTAACGATGCGCTATCATAAGCGCCGTTTTTTTTACCAAAACTGATGACCTATTCGTGATAATCCTGCAGGAGTGGTACCGTGACCAGCGCTGAAGCCATTGACGTCCGCCAGCTCATCAACCAGAGCGCGTTAAGCAGCTGGCAGAAGCGTTTAATTGCGCTGTGCTTTGTCGTGGTAGCGCTGGATGGCATGGATATCGCGCTGATGGGCTTTATCGCGCCGACGCTGAAAGCCAGCTGGGGCGTGACCAATCATCAGTTGGGGATGGTGATCAGCGCGGCGCTGATTGGCCTGGCGCTGGGTGCCATGGTGGCTGGACCGCTGGCCGATCGCTACGGCCGCCGCGTGATGATTCTGCTCAGCGTGCTGTTTTTTGGCCTCTGGACGCTGGCGACCGCCATGGCGCAAAACATCGAACAGATGATGCTGTTCCGTTTCCTCACCGGTCTGGGGCTGGGAGCGGCGATGCCCAACGTCGGCACGCTGGTGGCCGAATACGCGCCCGAGCGGCGCCGCTCGTTTATTATCACCGTGGTGTTCTGCGGCTTCACCTTTGGCGCGGCCTCCGGCGGTTTTGCCGCCTCGTGGCTGCTGCCGCGCTATGACTGGCATTCCGTGATGCTGATGGGCGGCGTGCTGCCGCTGCTGGTGCTGCCGTTTCTGCTGCGCGGCCTGCCGGAGTCGGTGCGCTTTCTCATCAGCCAGCGCGCGCCCGCTGCACGCATTCACGCTATTCTGGCGCGCATGCTGCCGGGCAGCGTCCGGCCTGACAGCCATTTTCAAAGCAGTGAACCGCTGGCCGCGCGCCACGGTGCAGTGGCCACCGTCGTCTCACCCCGCTATCTGTTTGGCAGCCTGATGCTGTGGGGCGGCTACTTTATGGGGCTGTTTCTGGTCTACCTGATTGGCAGCTGGCTGCCATCGCTGATCAACACGCTGGGCATGTCTGTCACCGAAGCGGCTATCGTCACCGCCATGTATCAGGCGGGCGGCACCGTTGGCTCACTGTTTGCCGGCTGGCTGATGGACCGCATCAACGCCAATCTGGCGCTGGCCATTATTTACTTTTGCGGCGGCATCGCCATTGTGGCGCTCGGGTTTTCCCCGGCGCAGGTCGGGTTGATGAGCGCCATCGCCTTCTGCAGCGGCTTCTGTTTTAACGGTGCCAACACCGGCATGAATGCACTCTCGGCCAGTTACTATCCCACCCATGCCCGCGCGACCGGCTCCAGCTGGATGCACGGCGTCGGCCGCATCGGCGCGATCATCAGCGCCTTCGTCGGCGCTGAGCTGCTGTCCCTCGGCTGGTCGTTTAGCCAGATCTTTCTGCTGCTGGCGCTGCCGGCGGCGCTGACCACGCTGATGCTGGTACTGAAATGTCGCTTTGGTGACCAGCCGCGCGCCACCGAGTGACAGGGCGATCACAGTTCCGCGAAAATGTTACCCGCCGCTAAAGGGTTGATCTACAGTAGCAGCAACCCTTTAGCCCAAGGTGATGACCATGGATAACTTTCTCACCCGCGATGCCATCCGCACGCTGTTCTCTCAGGCCATGTCGGCCATGTACCAGCAGGAGGTGCCGCAATATGGCACCCTGACGCAGCTGGTTACCGCCGTTAACGAACGCACCTTAGAAGCGCAGCCGGCGCTGAAAAACCGTCTGGCCGCCGCCGATGAGCTGAGCCGCCTCGGCGTGGAGCGTCACGGTGCCATTCGCGTCGGCACTGCCGCAGAGCTCAGCACGCTGCGGCAGATGTTTGCCGTGATGGGGATGGAGCCAGTGGGCTATTACGATCTGTCACAGGCGGGCGTGCCGGTGCACTCTACTGCCTTTCGCCCGGTCAGCGACAGCGCGCTGCGGCGCAATCCCTTCCGCGTTTTCACCTCGCTGCTGCGGCTGGAGTTGATCGACGATGCCGCACTGCGCGACAAAGCCACGGCTATCCTGGCGGCGCGCGACATCTTCACGCCTGGCTGCCGGGCACTGATCGCGCAGCATCAGCAGCAGGGCGGTCTCAATGCTGCCGATGCCGCC
>NZ_SDFT01000283.1:0-7222 GCF_004916815.1 Pantoea sp. R102 | reverse complement strand
TAACAATTCTGAGTAATATTTAAATCCGGTGAGCAATTAATTTGTAGAAATTTCATCGCCAAAATGATGCAGAATTGTTAAATAAATGAGTATTAAAACTCCGGTTTATGCTTTCCCTGTTTTCTCTGCGGTTAATGTCATTGGTTTTTGTTATATTGCCGCCAACTGCTTGTCGCAGTTAATAATTTGTCACCCTGCGCAACATCTGTGACACCCTTAGCAAAAGGTGTCAACAGCCTTCTGACACATCCTTAAGCTGGTTTACACTGCATAAACCTTCCCGTAAAATGCGCGCACACTTAAACGACAATAGAGCCCTTTGTCATTGAGGTCGTTAAATGAGACTCAGGAAATACAATAAAAGTTTGGGGATTTTGTCATTAATTGCAGGCGCTGTATTACTCAGCGGCTGCGATAGTGCGTTGTTAAATCCCAAGGGACAGATTGCACTGGAGCAACGTTCACTGATTCTGACAGCTTTCGGCTTGATGATGATCGTCGTTATTCCGGCAGTCTTAATGGCTGTTGTGTTCGCCTGGAAATATCGGGCAACCAATACCAACGCGAAGTATAGCCCTAACTGGTCACACTCTAACAAAGTGGAAGCCGTGGTCTGGACCATTCCGATCCTGATCATTCTCTTCCTCGGCGTGCTGACCTGGAAATCAACCCACGCGCTGGAGCCGAGCAAACCGCTGGCCTCTGACGTGAAACCGGTTGAGATCGACGTAGTGGCACTGGACTGGAAATGGCTGTTCATCTACCCGGAACAGGGTATTGCAACCGTCAACCAGATTGCCTTCCCGGCAAATACTCCGGTGAACTTCAAGATCACCTCGAACTCCGTTATGAACTCCTTCTTTATTCCTACGCTCGGCAGCCAGATCTACGCCATGGCGGGTATGCAGACCAAACTGCACCTGATCGCCAACGAGCCAGGTACGTTCGACGGTATCTCTGCTAACTTCAGCGGTCGCGGTTTCTCTGGCATGAAGTTCAAAGCCATTGCCACCAAAGACGATGCGGAATTCCAGCAGTGGGTTGCCAAAGTTAAAGCGGCACCTAACACGCTGACCACCATGGATGATTTCGAAAAACTGGCTGCGCCAAGCGAAAATCACCCGGTGGAATATTTCTCAACTGCGAATCCGGAACTGTTCAAGCAGGTTATTGATAAGTTCATGATGAGCCACGGGAAAATGGACATGTCGCACGAAGGCATGGACATGAATCACGCCGCAGCTGCGGGAGCCGAGGAATAATACGATGTTCGGAAAATTAACACTGGATGCAGTGCCCTACCATGAACCCATTATCATGGTTACGGTCGCCGGTATCATCATTGGTGGTCTGGCGCTGATCGCTGCTATTACCTATTTCGGTAAATGGCAGTATCTGTGGTCTGAATGGTTAACCTCCATCGACCACAAAAAACTGGGTATCATGTACATCATCATGGCCTTTGTCATGCTGCTGCGCGGCTTTGCCGATGCGGTAATGATGCGTACCCAACAGGTGATGGCTTCCGCCGGGGAAGCAGGCATACTGCCACCGCACCACTACGACCAGATCTTCACCGCTCACGGCGTGATCATGATCTTCTTCGTGGCGATGCCTTTCGTGGTGGGTCTGATGAACATCGCGGTTCCGCTGCAAATCGGTGCCCGTGACGTTGCCTTCCCGTTCCTGAACAACCTGAGCTTCTGGTTCACCGCTATCGGTGTGATCCTGGTTAACCTGTCACTGGGTGTGGGCGAATTCGCACAGACCGGCTGGCTGGCTTATCCACCGCTCTCGGGGGCAGAATACAGTCCTGGCGTCGGGGTCGATTACTGGATCTGGAGTCTCCAGCTCTCCGGTATTGGTACCACGCTGACCGGTATCAACTTCTTCGTGACCATTCTGAAGATGCGTGCACCGGGCATGGACCTGTTCAAGATGCCGGTATTCACCTGGGCAGCACTGTGTACTAACGTCCTGATTATCGCTGCGTTCCCGGTTCTGACCGTGACGCTGGCACTGTTGACGCTTGATCGTTACCTCGACTTCCATTTCTTTACCAATGATATGGGCGGTAACATGATGATGTACGTCAACCTGATCTGGGTCTGGGGTCACCCGGAGGTGTACATCCTCGTTCTGCCGGTGTTTGGTGTCTTCTCTGAAGTCACGGCCACCTTCTCGAAAAAGCGTCTGTTTGGTTACACCTCGCTGGTGTGGGCAACCATCGCCATTACCGTTCTGTCGTTCATCGTTTGGCTGCACCACTTCTTCACCATGGGTGCCGGTGCGAACGTTAACGCCTTCTTCGGTATCATGACGATGATCATCGCGATTCCGACCGGGGTGAAAATCTTTAACTGGCTGTTCACCATGTATCAGGGTCGTATCGAGTTCAACTCGGCGATGCTGTGGACCATCGGCTTCCTGGTCACCTTCTCCGTTGGTGGGATGACCGGCGTACTGCTGGCGGTACCAGGCGCAGACTTCGTGCTGCACAACAGCCTGTTCCTGATTGCACACTTCCACAACGTTATCATCGGTGGTGTGGTGTTCGGTTGTATGGCTGGCGTGACCTACTGGTTCCCGAAAGCCTTCGGCTTCACCCTGAACGAAACCTGGGGCAAACGTGCTTTCTGGTTCTGGATCATCGGCTTCTTCGTTGCCTTTATGCCGCTGTACGCGCTGGGCTTCATGGGGATGACCCGTCGTCTGAGCCAGGACATCGATCCGCAGTTCCACTCTCTGCTGGTAGTTGCAGCAGGCGGTGCAGCGCTGATCGCCTGCGGTATCCTGTGCCAGCTTATCCAGTTCTGGGTATCGGTACGTGACCGTGAGCAGAACCGCGATCTGACCGGTGACCCGTGGGGCGGCCGTACGCTGGAGTGGGCAACCTCTTCACCTCCGCCGTTCTACAACTTTGCTGTGATCCCACATATCCACGAGCGTGATGCGTTCTGGGAAATGAAAGAGAAAGGCGAAGCGTACAAGCAGCCAGAAAAATATGAAGAAATTCATATGCCGAAAAACAGCGGCGCGGCCATTGTTATCGCTGCCTTCATGACAGTCTTCGGTTTTGCCCTGATCTGGCACATCTGGTGGCTGGCAGGTCTTACTTTCCTTGGCACCATCGTGACCTGGATTGTGAAGAGCTTCGATGAAGACGTGGATTACTACGTACCGGTTGCTGAAATCGAGCAGATCGAGAAGAAGCACTTTGATGACATCAGCAAAGCAGGTCTGAAATAATGTCAACTGAAACCGTTAAACACCACCACGACGCCCATGCGGAGCATGGGCATCACGATGCGGGAGCCAATAAAGTCTTTGGCTTCTGGATCTACCTGATGAGTGACTGCATTATCTTCGCAACCCTGTTTGCGACCTATGCGGTCATGGTTAACAACACTGCCGGTGGCCCGGCAGGTAAAGATATCTTCGAACTGCCGTTTGTGCTGGTTGAAACCGCGCTGCTGCTGCTGAGCTCCATCACGTATGGTATGGCAGTGATTGCGATGAACAACCAGAACAAAGGTTCGGTCATCAGCTGGCTGGCGTTGACCTTCCTGTTCGGTGCCGGATTTATCGGGATGGAAATCTATGAATTCCATCACCTGATCAAGGAAGGTTTCGGTCCTGACCGCAGCGGCTTCCTGTCTGGCTTCTTTACTCTGGTCGGTACGCACGGTCTGCACGTGACCTCTGGTCTGATCTGGATGGCCGTGCTGATGTTCCAGATCGCTAAACGCGGTCTGAGCGCCACCAACCGCACCCGTATCATGTGTCTGAGCCTGTTCTGGCACTTCCTGGATGTGGTGTGGATCTGCGTATTCACCGTTGTCTATCTGATGGGGGCCATGTAATGAGTCATTCTGTAAACGAACATGGTGCATCTCACGGTAGCGTGAAGTCTTACATGATCGGCTTCATCCTCTCGATCATCCTGACGGCGATCCCGTTCTGGATGGTGATGGATGGCAGTGCTTCTCACGGCACCATTCTGGGTGTGGTTCTGGTGTGTGCAGTGGTTCAGGTGCTGGTGCACCTGGTCTACTTCCTGCATCTGGACAGCAAATCCGAGGGTGGCTGGAACATGGTGGCCATTGTCTTCTCCGCAGTCATTATCCTGATTGTGGTGATTGGCTCACTGTGGATTATGTGGAACCTCAACTACAACATGATGGCCCACTAAAGAGTCACGCGTAATGATTAAGCAATACCTGCAAGTAACAAAACCAGGAATTATTTTCGGCAATTTAATTTCTGTGATCGGTGGATTCCTGCTGGCTTCAAAAGGCAGCATTGATTACCCCCTGTTTCTCGTCGCTTTGGTGGGCGTTTCGCTGGTGGTCGCATCCGGTTGTGTATTCAACAATGTGATTGACCGCGACATCGACATCAAAATGGAGAGAACGCGGAACCGTGTTCTGGTCAAAGGCCTGATCTCGGCGAAAGTAAGCCTGGTTTATGCAACCGCATTGGGTATTGCTGGCTTTGCGTTGCTGTATTTTGGCGCTAACCCGCTGGCCATGTGGCTGGCGGTGATGGGCTTCGTCGTCTATGTCGGCATTTACAGCCTCTACATGAAGCGTCATTCGGTCTATGGCACGCTGATTGGCAGCCTCTCTGGCGCTGCGCCGCCAGTGATTGGCTACTGCGCGGTGACCAACCAGTTTGATGCCGGCGCGTTAATCTTACTGGCTATCTTTAGCCTGTGGCAGATGCCGCACTCCTACGCGATTGCCATCTTCCGCTTCAAAGATTATCAGGCCGCCAATATTCCGGTTCTGCCGGTGGTGAAAGGCATCTCCGTGGCGAAAAATCATATTACGCTGTACATCCTGGCGTTCATGATTGCCACGCTGATGCTGTCGCTGGGCGGTTATGCTGGCTACAAATATCTGGTGGTGGCTGCCGCCGTCAGCGTGTGGTGGCTGGGTATGGCACTGTCAGGTTACAAAACCTCAAACGACAAAGTTTGGGCGCGTAAACTGTTCGTGTTCTCCATTGTCGCCATCACTGCGCTGAGCGTGATGATGTCGGTGGACTTTATGGCCCCGGCCTCTAAGGACCTGCTGACTTACGTCTGGTAAGTCAGACCGTTACTCCGGACAAGGGCGCGAATTTCGCGCCCTTTCTTTTTGTTACCACTGCTTAAAAACAATTGTTTTACCCGCCCTGCCCTGCTTTCTAAAATAAGCGCTGCATGCCCCGGTGAGCCGGGTCGCAGATAAGGGCGCGCAACCTGTGCCGCTGCAACCTGAAGTCCCAGGGGCATAAACTTACAGAGGTTGGAATGAACGATAATAGAATGACACCAGTTGAGCTTCGGGCAACATGGGGTTTAGGCACAGTTTTTTCCCTGCGCATGCTGGGAATGTTTATGGTCCTGCCGGTACTGACCACTTACGGTATGGCTTTACAGGGCGCCAGCGAAACGTTGATCGGTCTGGCAATTGGTATTTATGGTCTGGCGCAGGCCGTGTTTCAGATCCCCTTTGGTCTGCTGTCCGACCGTATCGGCCGCAAGCCGCTGATTGTCGGTGGCCTGCTGCTGTTTGTGCTTGGTAGCCTTATTGCCGCCACCAGCACCTCCATCTGGGGCATTATCCTTGGTCGTGCGCTGCAGGGCTCCGGTGCCATTGCCGCGGCGGTGATGGCGCTGCTGTCAGACCTGACCCGTGAACAGAACCGCACCAAAGCGATGGCGTTTATCGGCATCAGCTTCGGCGTTACCTTTGCGATTGCCATGGTGGTCGGCCCGATTGTCACGCACGCGCTGGGTCTGCACGCGCTGTTCTGGATGATTGCCCTGCTCGCCAGCCTGGGTATCGTGATCACCCTGCTGGTAGTGCCCAATGCGCCGGGCCACGTATTGAACCGCGAATCCGGCATGGTCAAAGGCAGCATTCGCGCAGTGCTGGCCAATCCCAAATTGCTGAAGCTGAATATCGGCATTCTCTGTCTGCACATTTTACTGATGTCGAGCTTCGTCGCGCTGCCGGGCCAGTTTGAACAGGCGGGCTTCCCGGCGGCTGAACACTGGAAAGTGTATCTGGTGACCATGCTGGTGGCGTTTGTCGCCGTGGTGCCGTTTATTATCTATGCCGAGGTAAAACGCCGCATGAAGCGGGTGTTTGTCGGCTGCGTGGCGCTGATCATCATCGCGGAAATTGTGCTGTGGGGCGCCGCAGGCCACTTCTGGACGCTGGTGATTGGCGTGCAGCTGTTTTTCCTTGCCTTTAACCTGATGGAAGCGATTCTGCCGTCGCTGATCAGCAAAGAGTCGCCGGCGGGCTACAAAGGCACGGCCATGGGGATTTATTCCACCAGCCAGTTTATTGGCGTCGCGATTGGCGGCAGCCTGGGCGGCTGGATTTTCGGCCACTTCGATGCGCAAACGGTGTTTCTGGTCGGCGCGATAGTGGCTGCTGCATGGCTGTTTGTCGCCATGTCGATGCAGGAGCCGCCGTACGTCAGCAGCCTGCGCCTGGTGCTGAGCGATGCGGTGCTGGCGGTACCGAATCTGGAGAAGCGGCTGCGCGCGCAGCCCGGCGTGGCGTCGGTGTTTATCGTGCCGGAAGAGAAAAGTGCTTACATTAAAATTGACAGCAAAGTGACGAGCCGCGTGGAGCTGGAGGCGCTGCTCGCCAGCAGTTAATGACTTAGCCACAGCGGACCGCGATGCTCTGGCGCCACGCGGTCCGCTCAGCGTCACTACAGCGACATATCCACCACAATACGCCCTTCAATTTTGCCGGCGTGCATGCGCGCAAAGATATCGTTGATGTTAGTCAGCGGCTCAACCGCGACATTCGCTTTCACCTTATGGCGACCGGCAAAATCCAGCGCCTCCTGCAGATCTTTACGCGTGCCAACAATCGAGCCGCGCACCGTGATGCCATCCAGCACCATGTCGAAGATCGAGAGATCGAATTTCCCTGGTGGCAGGCCGTTAAGCACCATGGTGCCGCCGCGACGCAGCGTGCCGATCGCCTGTTCAAACGCTTTTGGCGAGACCGCCGTCACCAGCACGCCGTGCGCACCGCCAAAGCTCTCCTGAAACACTTTCGCCGGATCGACCTGCTTCGCATTGGCAACCACGCTGGCACCGAGCCGTTTTGCAAACGCCAGCTTATCGTCGTCGATGTCGACCGCCGCCACGTTGAGCCCCATCGCCACCGCATACTGAATAGCCATGTGCCCCAGACCGCCGATGCCG
>NZ_SDFT01000282.1:0-3418 GCF_004916815.1 Pantoea sp. R102 | reverse complement strand
CGATATCCGGTACGTTAATTTCGATAGCCATTACTCTCTTACCTCTTAAGCCAGACGCGGGTTAACTTTATCGGCATCGATGTTGAATTTCGCGATCGCATCCGCCACCACTTTCTTCTCGATTTCGCCGCGTTTAGCCAGTTCACCCAGGGCTGCAACCACTACGTATGACGCATCCACTTCGAAGTGGTGACGCAGGTTTTCGCGGCTGTCTGAACGGCCGAAACCATCGGTACCCAGCACGCGATAATCGCTGGCTGGCACGTAGCTGCGAACCTGCTCTGCGAACAGCTTCATGTAGTCGGTCGATGCCACCGCCGGCGCGTCGTTCATCACCTGAGCGATGTACGGTACGCGTGGAGTCTCCGTTGGGTGCAGCATGTTCCAGCGCTCACAATCCTGGCCGTCGCGTGCCAGCTCGGTGAACGAGGTCACGCTGTAGACGTCAGAACCGATGCCGTAATCCTTCGCCAGGATCTGTGCCGCTTCGCGCACGTGACGCAGGATAGAACCTGAGCCCAGCAGCTGCACTTTGCCTTTGCTGCCTTCTACCGTCTCCAGCTTGTAGATACCCTTACGGATACCCTCTTCCGCACCCTGCGGCATCGCAGGCATGTGGTAGTTTTCGTTCAGCGTGGTGATGTAGTAGTAAATATTTTCCTGCGCTTCACCGTACATACGTACCAGACCGTCATGCATGATGACTGCCACTTCGTACGCGTAAGACGGATCGTAAGAGATACAGTTCGGGATAGTCAGCGACTGAATGTGGCTGTGACCATCTTCGTGCTGCAGACCTTCGCCGTTCAGCGTGGTACGACCGGACGTGCCGCCCACCAGGAAGCCGCGCGCCTGCTGGTCGCCTGCCAGCCACATCAGATCGCCGATGCGCTGGAAACCAAACATCGAATAGTAGATGTAGAACGGAATCATCGGCAGGTTGTTGGTGCTGTAAGAGGTCGCCGCCGCCAGCCAGGAAGACCCTGCGCCCAGCTCGTTGATCCCTTCCTGCAGAATCTGGCCTTTCTCGTCTTCTTTATAGTAAGCAACCTGCTCACGGTCCTGCGGCGTATACTGCTGGCCGTTCGGGCTGTAGATACCAATCTGACGGAACAGACCTTCCATACCAAAGGTACGCGCTTCGTCCGCGAGGATCGGCACCAGACGATCTTTGATCGACTTGTTCTTCAGCATCACGTTCAGCGCACGCACGAAGGCAATGGTGGTAGAGATCTCTTTGCTCTGCTCTTCCAGCAGCGCACTGAACTCTTCCAGCGCCGGCATTTCCAGCTTTTCGCTGAACTCAGCCTGACGGGTTGGCAGGTAGCCACCCAGCTTCTCGCGCTGGCCGTGCAGGTAGTTGTACTCTTCTGAGCCTTTTTCGAAGGTCACATACGGCAGCTGTTCGATCTTGTCGTCAGCCACTGGCACGTTGAAGCGATCGCGGATGTAGCGAACGCCATCCATGTTCATCTTCTTAACCTGGTGCGCGATGTTTTTACCTTCCGCAGTGTCACCCATACCATAGCCTTTAATGGTATGCGCCAGGATCAGCGTTGGCTGACCTTTGGTCTCCTGCGCTTTCTTCAGTGCCGCGTAGATTTTCTTCGGATCGTGACCACCACGGTTCAGGGCGAAGATCTCTTCGTCTGACCAGTCTTTCACCAGCGCTGCGGTCTCCGGGTATTTACCGAAGAAGTGCTCGCGCACGTACGCACCGTCGCGTGATTTGAAGGTCTGATAGTCGCCGTCAACGGTTTCGTTCATCAGCTGAATCAGCTTGCCGCTGGTGTCTTTCTTCAGCAACTCGTCCCAGCGTCCGCCCCAGATCACTTTGATCACGTTCCAGCCAGCACCGGCAAAGATGCCTTCCAGCTCGTTGATGATCTTACCGTTACCGGTGACCGGACCGTCGAGGCGCTGCAGGTTACAGTTGATGATGAACACCAGGTTATCCAGCTTCTCACGGGTAGCGATGGTGATCGCCCCTTTGGATTCTGGTTCGTCCATCTCGCCATCGCCAAGGAAGGCGTAAACGGTCTGCTTAGAGGTATCTTTCAGGCCGCGGTGTTCCAGATATTTCAGGAACTTCGCCTGATAGATGGCGTTCAGTGGGCCGAGACCCATCGACACGGTCGGGAACTGCCAGAAGTCCGGCATCAGTTTTGGATGCGGATAGGAAGAGAGACCGTTGCCGTGGACTTCCTGACGGAAGTTGTTCATCTGCTCTTCAGTCAGACGTCCTTCAAGGAACGCACGCGAGTAGATGCCCGGAGAAATGTGGCCCTGGAAATAGACCAGATCGCCGCCATCCTGCTCGCTACGCGCGCGGAAGAAGTGGTTGAAGCACACTTCATAAATGGTGGCAGAAGACTGGAAAGACGACAGGTGACCACCCAGCTCCAGATCTTTCTTCGACGCACGCAGAACCGACATAATGGCGTTCCAGCGGATTGCGGAACGGATACGACGTTCAAGAGAGGTGTTCCCCGGATATTCCGGCTCATCTTCGACCGCAATGGAGTTGATGTAGTTGCTGACGGCGTTGCCGCCCGCTGCCACTTTCACACCGCCTTTGCGTGCAGCACTCAATACCTGATCAATCAGATACTGCGCGCGCTCAACACCTTCTTCACGGATGACCGATTCGATCGCCTGTAGCCAGTCACGAGTTTCGATCGGATCCACGTCATTCTGTAAACGTTCTGACATGGGGTGTATTCCTTATCTGTGTCTAATACGTTGAATTATCAGGAGCCTGTCTGCTTGTGCTTTGCTTCTGATTCACAGCACAAGAAGACAGGCCCGTCGTTTATGTCGCACGTTCATTGCCGTGCGTTATTCCTTACGTTGCTGTAAACGACGCAGGGAGCGTTCACGACGGCTCTGCTCCCGACTTCTGTCCAGCAAGATTTCCTCAATGAACGCCAGGTGACGATGGGATGCCTCGCGTGCTTGTTCTGGCTCACGAGCCACAATCGCCTCAAAGATACTGGCGCGGTGACCGCTCACTTTCGCCAGCATTTCGCGGCGAGCGTAGAGCAATTCGAAATTCTGACGGACGTTCTGTTCCAGCATAGGGCCCATCGAACGCAGCAAATGCAGCAGCACCACATTATGGGCGGCTTCTGTGACAGCGATCTGATACTTCATGACCGCATCGGCCTCAGCATCTAAATCGCCGCTGTCCTGCGCCTGCTGGATGTTGACGTGACAGTCGCGAATACGCTGCAGGTCTTCATCGGTGCCGCGCAGCGCAGCGTAGTAGGCCGCAACGCCTTCCAGCGCGTGGCGGGTTTCCAGCAGGTCAAACTGGGATTCAGGATGTTCAGCAAGCAGGCCGACCAGCGGGTCGCTCAGGCTTTGCCAGAGGTTCTGCTGTACGAAGGTGCCACCACCCTGACGGCGCAGCAGCAGG
>NZ_SDFT01000281.1:0-1758 GCF_004916815.1 Pantoea sp. R102 | reverse complement strand
GGCAGCAGCGTGGCATAGCTGGCCCAGTGGCGATCCACCAGATCGCCGAGCGTAACGACAAAATCCAGCGGCTGCTGATTGAGCGCGGTTATCGCCTGCGGCAGCTTATGCAGCGCATGACGATAGTAGAGATTCGCCGGGACATCCGCCTCAACGTCAGCATATTGCGGATCGGCCAGCAGCCCGAAGCGCAGCGTGCCGTCGAGCGGTGCCGCGCGTAAATCCGGTAACTGATACAGCTCAGCGACATCACCGAGCCGCTGGCGTTGCGCTGCGGTTAGCGCATGGGCATATCCCATCTCTGGCTCTCCTTAGCGAATACCGGCACGCATGAATGACTGAATAAACTGCCGCTGGAACAGCAAAAACAGCAGCAGCAACGGCAAGGTGGTCATCAGCGTTGCTGCCCCAATCAGCGCCCACTGCACGCCCTGCTCCGGCGCGGAAAACAGCTGCAGCCCGACGGTTAACGGACGCACCTGAACCGAGTCGGTGATCACCAGCGGCCAGAGAAAATCGTTCCAGTGGAAGCTGATCGAGACCAGCGCGAATGCCACATAGATTGGCTTTGCCAGCGGAATGTAGATGTGGCGCAGAATGTAAAACCGGCTGGCTCCTTCAACGGTTGCCGCCTCTTCCAGTACCAGCGGAATGCTTTTGAATGTCTGCCGCAGCAGAAAGATGGCGAACGCCGAGGCAAAGTACGGCAGCGCAATGCCGGTCAGGGTATCGCGTAGCCCGAGCGCGCTGATGGTGCGGTAATTATTCAGAATCAGCACATCCGGGCTGATCATCAGCTGCAGCAGAATCAGCGCGAAGAGGAAACCGGAAAATTTCAGGCGGAACCGCACCAGTGCATATGCGGCCAGCGTGGCCAGCACCAGCTGGACCACCACAATCATCAGCACCAGCAGCGTGGTATTGAGGAAGTAGCGGGCAAACGGTGCCGCGTGCCAGGCATTGATGAAGTTCTCCAGCGTCAGCGGCGTCAGCAGCGAAAAGTGCCCCTGGCCGGCGGCCGGATGAATGGCAATCCACAGCGCCACCAGCATCGGCAGGCTCCACAGCAGCGCGGCCAGCCAAATCAGCAGGTTGAGCGCAAAACCGCCCGGAGAGGATGCAGCTTTCATTGATAATGGGCTCGCTTATCCAGCAGATGAAATTTGATCAACGCAATCGATCCGAGGATCACCAGCAGCACCACCGTCATGGCCGACGCGGCTGGCATGTCCCAGAAACTGAATGCGGTACGATAGATATAAAACAGCAGCAGGCTACTGCTGTTGTTCGGGCCGCCGTTGGTCATGGCAATCACCTGATCGACAATGCGGAAGGCGTTCATCGAGGCGTTGATCAGCACAAACAACGTGGTTGGCAACAGCAGCGGCCACTGCACGCGGCGGAAAAAGTAACCGCGCGATGCGCCTTCAATGGCGGCGGCTTCGCTGAGGCGCGGATCGATCTGCTGCAGGGCGGCGAGATAAAAGATCATGAAAAAACCCGCCTCGCGCCATACCGAAACCGCCATCAGGCAGTACAGCGTGGTATCCGGCTCGCCGAGCCAGTTGACCGCCGGTAGCGAAAACCATGCCAGCAGGCTATTCAGGATGCCAAGCTGTGGCGTATAGAAAAACAGCCACAGATTGGCGATGGCGATCATCGGCAGCAGCGACGGAATGAAGAAGGCCGCACGCACCAGTGCGTTGCCGCGCAGCCGACGATTGACCGCCAGCGCCATCAGCAGCGCCAGCGTCACCG
>NZ_SDFT01000280.1:0-1368 GCF_004916815.1 Pantoea sp. R102 | reverse complement strand
CTGCTGGCGGCGCTGGAGAGCGGTCAGCTGGCCGCCGCCGCGCTGGACGTATTCCAGGTGGAACCGCTGCCAGCCGCGAGTCCGCTGTGGTCTCATCCGCGTGTCATGATTACCCCGCATAATGCCGCCACCACCTTGCCGCATGAGGCGATGGACTATATCGCCGGTGCCATCACGGCACTGGAGCAGGGCCAACAGCCGCGCGGTCTGGTCGATCGCCAGCGTGGCTATTAATTCAGCAGAGGAGAAGAGGATGTATCCCGTCGATTTACATATGCACACCGTGGCCAGCACCCATGCTTACAGCACGCTGCACGATTACGTCGCGCAGGCGAAACGGAACGGCCTGAAGCTGTTCGCCATTACCGATCACGGTCCGGACATGGCCGATGCGCCGCACTACTGGCATTTTGTGAATATGCGCATCTGGCCGCGCGTGATTGACGGCGTCGGCGTGCTGCGCGGCATTGAAGCCAACATCAAAAATCAGCAGGGTGAGATTGATTGCAGCGGGCCGATGCTGGATGCGCTGGATTTGATCGTCGCTGGCTTCCATGAGCCGGTCTATGCGCCGCGTGACAAGGCTCACCACACCGAAGCGATGATTGCCTCCATGGCCAGCGGACTGGTACACATCATCAGCCATCCGGGCAACCCGAAATTCCCGGTGGATATTCGCGCTATCGCGGAAGCCGCCGCGCACTACGATGTGGCGCTGGAGATCAACAACTCGTCGTTCACCCATTCGCGCCCGGGCAGTGAACCTAACTGCCGCGCGATTGCGGAAGCGGTGCGTGACGCCGGTGGCCGGCTGGCGTTTGGCTCCGATTCGCACACCGCCTTTACGCTCGGTGATTTCGAACACTGCCTGCGTATTACGCGCGAAGTGGATTTTCCGCAGGATCGCGTGTTAAATGTCACGCCGCGTCGCCTGCTCGACTTTCTCGAACAGCGCACCGGCAAACACATTGCGGAATTTGCCGACTTTTAACTTTTTTGCCTCAAGGAATTCTGTTGCATGAATGAGTTTTCCATTCTCTGCCGCGTCATCGGCTCGCTGTTTAATCGCCAGCCGCAGGACCCGCTGCTGGTGCCGCTGTTCACCCTGCTGCGCGAAGGCAAACTGAAAGATCAGTGGCCGCTGGAGCAGGATGAACTGCTGACCCGGCTGCAGCAGAATAGCGATCCGCAGGCGCTGGCGGCGGATTACAACGCGCTGTTCGTCGGCAGCGACTGCAGCGTACCGCCGTACGCCTCACAGTGGCCGAACGGACCGCAGGAAGCCGAGGTGCGGGCGTTTTTAACCTCACGCGGTATGCCACTGAGCGAGTCGCCGGCCGATCACTTTGGCGTGCTGCTGCTGGCGGC
>NZ_SDFT01000027.1:0-1555 GCF_004916815.1 Pantoea sp. R102 | reverse complement strand
GTATCTTCAGGTAAGGAGGTGATCCAACCGCAGGTTCCCCTACGGTTACCTTGTTACGACTTCACCCCAGTCATGAATCACAAAGTGGTAAGCGCCCTCCCGAAGGTTAAGCTACCTACTTCTTTTGCAACCCACTCCCATGGTGTGACGGGCGGTGTGTACAAGGCCCGGGAACGTATTCACCGTAGCATTCTGATCTACGATTACTAGCGATTCCGACTTCATGGAGTCGAGTTGCAGACTCCAATCCGGACTACGACGCACTTTATGAGGTCCGCTTGCTCTCGCGAGGTCGCTTCTCTTTGTATGCGCCATTGTAGCACGTGTGTAGCCCTGGCCGTAAGGGCCATGATGACTTGACGTCATCCCCACCTTCCTCCGGTTTATCACCGGCAGTCTCCTTTGAGTTCCCGGCCGAGCCGCTGGCAACAAAGGATAAGGGTTGCGCTCGTTGCGGGACTTAACCCAACATTTCACAACACGAGCTGACGACAGCCATGCAGCACCTGTCTCAGAGTTCCCGAAGGCACCAAAGCATCTCTGCTAAGTTCTCTGGATGTCAAGGCCAGGTAAGGTTCTTCGCGTTGCATCGAATTAAACCACATGCTCCACCGCTTGTGCGGGCCCCCGTCAATTCATTTGAGTTTTAACCTTGCGGCCGTACTCCCCAGGCGGTCGACTTAACGCGTTAGCTCCGGAAGCCACGCCTCAAGGGCACAACCTCCAAGTCGACATCGTTTACGGCGTGGACTACCAGGGTATCTAATCCTGTTTGCTCCCCACGCTTTCGCACCTGAGCGTCAGTCTTCGTCCAGGGGGCCGCCTTCGCCACCGGTATTCCTCCAGATCTCTACGCATTTCACCGCTACACCTGGAATTCTACCCCCCTCTACGAGACTCAAGCCTGCCAGTTTCAAATGCAGTTCCCAGGTTAAGCCCGGGGATTTCACATCTGACTTAACAGACCGCCTGCGTGCGCTTTACGCCCAGTAATTCCGATTAACGCTTGCACCCTCCGTATTACCGCGGCTGCTGGCACGGAGTTAGCCGGTGCTTCTTCTGCGGGTAACGTCAATCGGCAAGGTTATTAACCTCACCGCCTTCCTCCCCGCTGAAAGTACTTTACAACCCGAAGGCCTTCTTCATACACGCGGCATGGCTGCATCAGGCTTGCGCCCATTGTGCAATATTCCCCACTGCTGCCTCCCGTAGGAGTCTGGACCGTGTCTCAGTTCCAGTGTGGCTGGTCATCCTCTCAGACCAGCTAGGGATCGTCGCCTAGGTGAGCCATTACCCCACCTACTAGCTAATCCCATCTGGGCACATCCGATGGTGTGAGGCCCGAAGGTCCCCCACTTTGGTCTCGCGACGTTATGCGGTATTAGCTACCGTTTCCAGTAGTTATCCCCCTCCATCGGGCAGTTTCCCAGACATTACTCACCCGTCCGCCACTCGCCACCCAAAGAGCAAGCTCTTCTGTGCTGCCGTTCGACTTGCATGTGTTAGGCCTGCCGCCAGCGTTCAATCTGAGCCATGATCAAACTCTTCAATTTAA
>NZ_SDFT01000279.1:0-1043 GCF_004916815.1 Pantoea sp. R102 | reverse complement strand
GCCGAACGCGAAGGCAAAGGTCGCCGCACCGCCTGTATCATCGGCGACGGCGCGATTACTGCGGGCATGGCGTTTGAAGCCATGAACCACGCCGGTGATATCAAGCCGGACATGCTGGTGATCCTCAACGACAACGAGATGTCGATCTCTGAGAACGTGGGCGCGCTGAACAATCGCCTGGCGCAGATTCTCTCGGGGAAAACCTATTCACGCCTGCGCGAAGGCGGCAAGCGCGTGCTGGGCGGGCTGCCACCGATCAAAGAGCTGGTGAAGCGCACCGAAGAGCACCTGAAAGGCATGGTGGTGCCGGGCACGCTGTTTGAGGAGCTGGGCTTTAACTATATCGGTCCGGTCGATGGTCACGATGTGCTGACACTGGTCAGCACGCTGAAGAATATGCGCGATCTGAAAGGGCCGCAGTTCCTGCACATCATGACCAAAAAGGGCAAGGGCTACGCGCCGGCGGAAGAAGATCCGATAACCTGGCACGCGGTGCCAAAATTCGATCCGGCCAGCGGCTCGCTGCCGAAAAGCGCGCCGGGCCTGCCGAGCTACTCGAAAATTTTTGGTAACTGGCTGAGCGAGATGGCCGCCGACGATGCGCGGCTGATGGCGGTGACGCCGGCCATGCGCGAAGGCTCCGGCATGGTGAGCTACTCGCGTGATTATCCGCAGCAGTATTTTGACGTGGCGATCGCCGAGCAGCATGCGGTGACGTTCGCCGCGGGCATGGCCATCGGCGGATATAAGCCGGTGGTGGCGATTTACTCCACCTTCCTGCAGCGCGCCTACGATCAGGTCATTCACGACGTGGCAATTCAGCAATTGCCGGTACTGTTTGCTATCGATCGCGGCGGTATCGTGGGTGCCGACGGCCAGACGCACCAGGGGGCGTTTGATATCGCCTATCTGCGCTGCGTGCCGGGCATGGTGATCATGACGCCTAGCGATGAAAACGAGTGCCGGCAGATGCTTTACACCGGCTACCACTATCAGGATGGCCCGAGCGCGGTGCGCTATCCGCGCGGCACCGGCACCGGCGC
>NZ_SDFT01000278.1:0-1518 GCF_004916815.1 Pantoea sp. R102 | reverse complement strand
GCTGTTGTCGGTAGAGAAAGCCTGACGATGCAGGATGGCCGTGAACTCTTCCATAAAGTTGTCGTAGCCCTGCTCCAGCTTGTTCACGCGCTGGTTCAGACGGTTATACGCCATAACGGCAGGAATGGCCGCGAACAGACCGATTGCGGTGGCGATCAGCGCTTCGGCGATACCGGGCGCAACCATTTGCAGCGTGGCCTGTTTCACCGCACCCAGTGCGATAAAGGCATGCATGATCCCCCACACCGTACCAAACAGACCGATATACGGGCTGATGGAACCGACGGTGCCAAGGAATGGGATGTGATTTTCCAGCGCTTCCAGTTCACGGTTCATTGAGATGCGCATGGCGCGACCGGCCCCTTCGACCACCGCTTCCGGCGCATGGCTGTTGGCGCGGTGCAGGCGGGCAAACTCTTTGAAGCCAGAGTAGAAAATCTGTTCAGACCCGCTCAGCTCGTCACGGCGCGCCTGGCTCTCCTGATAGAGACGCGACAGCTCGATACCGGACCAGAACTTGTCCTCGAACGCCTCGGCCTCACGCCCCGCCGCGTTAAGAATGCGGGTGCGCTGAATGATGATTGCCCAGGAGGCAATAGAAAAGCCGATCAAAATCAACATGATAAGTTTGACCAGAAGGCTTGCCTTCAGGAACAAATCAAGAACGTTCATGTCAGTCACTGCTTGAACTCCGCGACAATAGACTTGGGAAGCGCAATCGGCTTCATTAGATGTGGGTTGATGCAGGCAATCAGGACGTCTGCTTCATTGAGCACTTTGCCTTCAGCATTCACGATACGCTGCGAGAACGTCATGGTTGCGCGCGTCATTGCTGTCACTTCGCTCTGGATCTCCAGAAGGTCGTCGAGACGTGCCGCGGCAATAAAGTCCACCGTCACGCGCCGTACCACAAAAGCCACCTGCTCTTCCAACAGGGCCTGTTGATTGAAATGGTGCTGGCGCAACATCTCGGTACGTGCTCGTTCATAAAAAGCAAGATAGCTGGCGTGGTAAACCACACCACCGGCGTCAGTGTCTTCGTAATAGACCCGAACCGGCCAGCGAAACAGCGTTGTACTCACTCTACATCCCGGTCTCATTTTAAACGTTGCTACTATACGCAAGTGAGATCGGCTTGGGAATGGTCCGCCAGAGCCAGGAGAAAATAATTATCAGACGTTAACAACTGGAAGGATTTTCGGGAGATTTCCTGACCAACCGCTGACAAAAACTCACGTCAGCAGCGGTAAAACAGCCCTTGCGGGCTGAGACAGAACTTAATGGTAGAACCAGTAAATTCCCAGCGCCAGCACGATCAGCGCCGGCAGCGGGGCAAACAGCGCCTGCCAGCGGGCTCGCTGTGGCCGGAAACCGGTGCCGTGAATCACGCCGCTGCACACCGCCCAGATTAACAATAATCCGTGCCAGATGGCGAGCTCACTGGTGCGTGCGGCAAAGCGCGCCGGCTGCCAGATGACGCATCCGGCCAGCCACAGCGCCAGAATCAGTGAAAGGGCC
>NZ_SDFT01000277.1:0-6491 GCF_004916815.1 Pantoea sp. R102 | reverse complement strand
TTTTATCAGCTGCTGATAAACCGCCCCTTCACGCGCGCGATAGCCCGGCTCTTTCGGCTGCCACTGGCCGCCCGTGCCGCCGGATGCCGCGCTGCCACCGCTGCGCGCACCGGTTGCCGGCTGGGCAAAGTGATTCGCCCCGGCGGCCTGGCGGTTCTCTGGCTGCCACTGCGGCGGCGGCTCTTCGGCATGGGCCAGCGGCAATTCGGCGCTGCGACTGGCCTGCAGCACGCTCATCACGCCCTGCCAGATAAAGTCATGCACCAGACGCGACTGATGAAAACGCACCTCATGCTTCGCGGGATGCACGTTGACATCCACCTGGTGCGGGTCAATCTCCAGATACAGCACGTAGGCTGGCTGCTGATCTTCACCGAGCTGGGTTTGATAGGCCTGGCGGATGGCGTGATTAATCAGCTTGTCGCGCATCATGCGACCGTTAACGTAGCAGTGCTGCAGGTCGGTAACCTGACGCGACCCCGCCGGATCGGCCACCCAGCCGCGCAGCGCCAGATCGTCGTGCTGCCAGTCAATGCGCAGCGCGTGCTGCATGAAAGGCGTCCCGCAGATGGCACCCAGACGCCGCTCGCGCTGCGCCTCCTGTGTCACGCCGCGATACTGACGCACCAGCTTGCCGTTGTGCGTCAGCGAAATGGCAACGTCGAAACGCGCCAGCGCAATGCGGCGAATCACCTCATCAATATGGGTGAACTCGGTCTTTTCGGTGCGCATGAATTTTCGGCGGGCAGGCGTGTTGTAGAACAGATCGAGCACTTCCAGCGAGGTTCCCACCGGGTGGGCGGCGGGTTTGACCGTCACCGCCATATCGCGCCCTTCGGCATAGGCCTGCCAGGCTTCCTGCTGATCGGCGGTGCGCGACGTTAGCGTCAGGCGCGACACCGAGCTGATACTCGCCAGCGCTTCGCCGCGAAAGCCGAGGCTGACAATCGCCTCCAGATCATCCAGCGAGGCGATCTTGCTGGTGGCGTGGCGGGCCAGCGCCATCGCCAGTTCATCTCGGGCGATGCCGCAGCCGTTGTCGCGGATGCGGATCAGCTTTGCACCGCCTTTCTCAATATCGACCTCAATGCGCGTCGCTCCGGCATCAAGGCTGTTTTCCACCAGCTCTTTTACGACCGAGGCCGGGCGCTCAACCACTTCGCCAGCGGCAATCTGGTTCGCCAGCTGAGGCGGTAAAATCTGTATTGGCATGGTGGTGATCCTTATCAGGTATGGGCTGCGCGCAGCCCCTCATCAGGATTGTGGAATCTTTAAATTTTGCCCCAGCATCACGTTGCTCGACTTCATGTTATTCGCCTGCATGATGGCTTTCGGGCTGACGCCGTACTTCGCGGCAATCGCCGTCAGCGAATCACCGCGCACCACTTTGTGCCGCGCCGGACGGCTGGCCGCGGTGCTGACGCCGGAACCGGCCGGCACTTTCAGCCGCTGGCCGACCCACACCACATCGCGCTTCAGGTTATTCAGCTCGCGCAGCGTCGCCATGCTGACCCCGTATCGCGCGGCGATGCCGGACAGCGTCTCGCCGCGCGTCACGGTATGACGCTGGGTAGCACCGGTGTACTGCACGGTGCCGGTCGCCGGGTTGCTGGCGACGCTAACCGCTGGTGCGCGATCCAGCGGCCGGTTTTCCTCCTTTGGGACCGATTGCAGCGGATGCGCGAGGAAATAGTTACGCAGTCCTTTGTAAATCGACTGGGCAATCTTTTCCTGATACGCGCTGCTGCCTAGCAGCCGCTCCTCCCCGGCGTTACTGATAAAGCCGGTTTCAACCAGTAAAGAAGGGATGTCCGGCGAACGCAGCACGCCGAGGCTGGCATGTTCCGGCAGACGTTTGTGCAACGGCGTTACGCCGCGCAGCTGCTGCAGCACTTTAACCGCCACGTCATAGCCGACGCGCTGTGAATGGCCAAACTGCAGATCCAGCACCGCCTGGCTCAGGTAGGGATCGGCCTGGCTGTTCGCCAGCAGATCGCCCGCGCCGCCCAGCAGCTCAGACTGTTTCTCTTTCTGCTCCAGCCAATTAGCCATTTCGCTGTTGGCGCGACGGTTGGACAGCACCCAAACCGAAGCCCCGGTAGCAGAGTGATTCGGTGCGGCGTCGGCGTGAATCGATACCAGCAGGTTAGCGTTCTCTTTACGCGCCACCTCGGAACGGCCCATCACCGAAATAAAGTAGTCGCCGTTACGCGTCAGCACCGGTTTAAACATCGGGTCCTGATCCATCAGCGCCTTGAGCTTCCGCGCGATGGCGATGGTGACATTCTTTTCATGTAAGCCGTGCTGGCCCGACGCGCCAGGATCCTGACCGCCGTGTCCGGCATCAATCGCCACGATCACCGCATCATTACGGCTGACAGCACCGCCCGGACGTACCGTGGTGTTGCTGCTGGTCACCGCCGTCACCGGATTGGCGTTGAACGGATTGCCCTGGCTGGTTGTGGCGCTGTCGCTCTGGCGCGCACGCGTCACCGGTGCCGCCGCGGTGGTGCGTCTGGCCGGCTGGGTGCCGCTGATGGTGAAGACCACGCGGTACTGATTGCCGTCGCGCTGCGTACTGGCGCGCGTTTTCGCCGCCTGGGTCAGCTCAAACACCAGCCGGATGCTTTGCTTATCCTTCGGCTGGCTATTACGAATCCGTTTAACGATGTTTTCGCCGCTAAAGTTGAGCGGCAGCCCCTGAATACTGCCGCTCTGGCGAATATCCAGCACCACCCGGTTCGGGTTGTGCAGCGGAAAGAAGCCATACACCGGCTGGCCGTTGAAGCTCAGGGTCACCGTCGCCTGGCTGTCGCCGTTATCGACTTTGATATCCGATAGTGTCGCGGCCAGCGCCGACGAGGAGAACAGACACAGCAGGGCGAGCATCATCCCGGTAACGCGTGACATCATGCTGGTTCCCTGCCCTGCTGAAACTGCTGCAGCAGCGTATCGCCCAGCGGCGAATGCGCGCTGATTTCCGCTGCGCGCGCGCTGGCAACGTAGCTTAGCGTCAGTGCCAGATCCGGCTCTGGCAGCACACCCGCGCCCTGCTGCGGCCACTCAACCAGGCACAGCGCGTCGCCGCTGAAGTAGTCACGGATGCCCATAAACTCCAGCTCTTCCGGGTCGGCGAGGCGATAGAGATCGAAATGGTACAGACTGCGGTCGCCCAGCTGATAGGGCTCAACCAGCGTATAGGTTGGACTTTTGACGTTGCCCTGATGGCCAAGCGCCTGCAAAAAGCCGCGGCTGAAGGTGGTTTTACCGGCACCCAGATCGCCATACAGATAGATCACCACCGCGCTGCTGCAAACGCGGGCCAGTTGCGCACCCAGATTCAGGGTTGCCGCCTCATCGGGCAAAGGAATAACACAGGTCTTCATGCTTTATTGTTGGATCATCTCTGGATTAACAAACTGCCACAGCAGTGCGAACAAATCAGTGGCTAACATGCCGCGCGTCCCGCGCTGTCGCGCTACCGCATCCGCCGCGGCACCGTGCGCGACACAGCCCGCACAGGCGGCGTCAAACAGCGTGGCCTGCTGGCCCAACAGGGCGGCGATAATACCGCTCAGCACATCGCCCATACCGCCGGACGCCATGCCTGCATTGCCGACATCCGCAATCGCCATGTCGCCCGTCGCGCTGGCAATTACCGTACCAGCACCTTTCAGCACCACCACGCCGCCGTAGCGGTTTGCCAGGGTCTGCGCGGCGTGTAAGCGGTCACTCTCAATCTCTGCGGTTTTCACCCCGAGCAGGCGTGCTGCCTCGCCGGGATGCGGCGTAATGATGCGATTCTGACGGTTATCTGCATTGATTGCCAGCAGGTTAAGCGCATCAGCATCCCAAAGCATCGGCTTTTCACTCAGTGCCACCTTTTTCAGTGCCTTCTGAGCCCATTCACGCTGGCCAAGACCGGGGCCGATGGCGATGACATCGGCCCACGCCAGCGCGTCGTCCAGCCGCGCGTCGCTCAGGGCATCCACCATCAGCTCCGGTCGTGCGCTGAGAATCGGACCAATATTATCTTCATGCGTTAACACCCGCACAAGCCCGGCACCGCTGCGCAGCGCCGCTTCGCCGGTCATGCGGATCGCGCCGGCCGTGCCGCTGTCGCCACCAACCACCAGCAAACGGCCGTGATCGCCTTTGTGCGAGGTGGCTTTACGCGGCTTCAGCCAGCGCGGTAAATCCGCTGCAGCGTAGCGATGAATCGGCGCCGGCTCGCCAGCCAGAAACGCGTCCAGACCAAGCGTCGCGCAATGCAGCACGCCGACGTGGTCACGCGCTTTGCCGGTGAGCTGACCGGGCTTCAGCGCAATCATACTTAACGTACAGTCCGCCACGACCGCCGCCCCTGGCGTGGTGCCGGTCGCCGCCACCAGCCCGGAAGGGATATCGACGGCAAACACCGGCGCGGCGTGCGCATTGATCTGTTCGATCAGCGACTGATAAGGCGCGGCAGGCGCGCGATTCAGCCCGGTGCCCAGCAGCGCATCAACAATTACGTCGATGTGTTCCGGCCAGGCAGCGTCGGCGGCATGAATCACGCCGCCCGCCGCCAGCCAGCCGTCGCGCGCCTGCTGTGCTTCTTCCGGCAGCGGACGTTCGCTGTCACAGGCCAGCAGCGTCACGCTTAGCCCGGCGGCCTGCGCCAGCCGCGCCACCACGTAGCCATCGCCGCCGTTATTACCGTGGCCGCATAAAATCAGCCAGTGCTGCGCCTGCGGCCACTGCTGGCGAATCCGTTCATAACTGGCCTGCCCGGCGCGCTGCATCAGTTCATACAGCGTCAGGCCCAGGCTATCGGCGGCGTCGCACTCCAGTTGCGGCATGGCCTGCGCAGGCCAGACAGAGTGTGGTAAACTGCGTGCGTTTGCTTCAATTGCCTGGTCTCTCATGTCATACCCTCTCGATCTTCAACAGCTCGCTCAACAGATTAAACAGTGGGGGCGCGAACTCGGCTTTCAGCAGGTGGGTATTTGCGATACCGACCTGAGCGCCGAAGAGCCGAAACTGCAGCAGTGGCTGGAGAAACAGTATCACGGCGAGATGGACTGGATGGCGCGTCACGGCATGATGCGCGCCCGTCCGCATGAACTGCTGCCCGGCACGCTGCGCGTGATCAGCGTACGCATGAACTATCTTCCGGCCAAAGCCGCGTTTGCCAGCACGTTAAAAAACCCGCAGCTGGGTTATGTCAGCCGCTACGCGCTGGGCCGCGATTACCACAAAGTATTGCGCAATCGACTGAAAAAGCTCGGAGAAAAAATCCAGGCCCACTGCGGCGAACTCAATTTTCGTCCGTTTGTCGACTCCGCGCCAATTCTGGAGCGGCCGATTGCCGTCAAAGCCGGACTCGGCTGGACCGGCAAACATTCGCTGGTGCTGAATCGCGAAGCCGGCTCGTGGTTTTTCCTCGGCGAACTGCTGATTGATCTACCGCTGCCGGTGGATGAGCCGCAGCAAGAGCAGTGCGGCCGCTGCGTCGCCTGCATGACCATCTGCCCGACCGGCGCCATCGTCGAACCTTATGTCGTCGATGCGCGCCGCTGCATCTCCTATCTCACCATTGAACTGGAAGGCGCCATTCCCGAAGCGCTGCGTCCGCTGATCGGCAACCGCATTTACGGCTGTGACGACTGCCAGCTGATCTGCCCGTGGAACCGCTATGGTCAGCTGACCGATGAAGAGGATTTTTCGCCGCGCGCGGTGCTGCACGCGCCGCAGCTGGTCGAACTGTTCGGCTGGGATGAAGCCCGTTTTCTGCGCGTCACGGAAGGCTCTGCCATTCGCCGCATCGGCCATCTGCGCTGGCTGCGTAACGTAGCTGTGGCGCTGGGTAATGCGCCCTGGGCACCCGAGAATCTCACGGCATTAGAACAGCGGCGCGGTGAACATCCGCTGCTGGATGAGCACATTGACTGGGCGATCACGCAGCAGCGGCAAAAGCGCGCGGCGCAGGCGGTAGAGGTGCAATCGGCACAGCAGCAGCGGCTGGTGCGCGCCGTCGAGAAAGGGTTACCGCGTGATGCATGATTGAGCAATCGCGCAGGATATTATGCTTTTCCACATGCTGTGAATAAAATTATTTCCCCGAATAGTGACGTGGATCGTTATTTCGTCTAAAAGGGGCATTCACAGTCTGAAATATCATTTACCCAATAAAAAACATAGGGTTAGATAATTACTGTAAACATTTACGTCGGGTTTTGTGCGCAGGGGCTTGTCCAGAGCTTGTGGATAACTCTGTTCAAAACGGTTTTGCAGATAGGGTAAAACGCCGTCAGCACGTTGCGGGCGCATTGTGGATAACCTGTAAGATTACTGCAACAGACGCAGACATCCTGGGCACTCACGCGGCGTGCAAAATTTCCAGATAACAAACGGAACCGCACAGGTAAAACGACTGCAGCAGTTGTATGTCTGATTGTGCCCGGGGGCAAATAACTTTAGTGAATATGAAAATCTGGAGCGGGAAACGA
>NZ_SDFT01000276.1:0-2194 GCF_004916815.1 Pantoea sp. R102 | reverse complement strand
TTAGGGTGAGGGCCAGCACGCAGACGGGAGCTCGCTTGCCCCCTCATCCCCCGCCTTCTCCCGCCAGCGGGAGAAGGAGCCAACCAAGCGAGTGTTGAGGTGAAGCGCAGGTCTGCAAAACCGCACCGAGCGGTTCCCTCTCCCGCGTGCGGGAGAGGGTTAGGGTGAGGGCCAGTGAGAGAAAGTCAGGGTGAGTCCAGCGCGCGCGCACTCGAACTACAGCGACGCGCCCACTACCGTTGCGCTTTGCCGCGCCTGATACTGTTTCACCATACGGCCAATCAGCAGCGTGCCTACCAGACCGCACACCGCGGCGAACGACAGCCAGACGCCCGGCATCGCTTTATCGCCAGTAGCATGAATCAGATAGCTCGAAATCGCCGGCGTAAAACCGCCGAACAGCGCGGTCGCCAGGCTGTAAGCCAGCGAAAAGCCCGAAGCACGTACTTCAGCGGGCATGATCTCCGCCAGATACACCACCATCGCGCCGTTATAGCTGGCATACAGGAACGATAACCACAGCTCCGCTTCCACCAGGTGCGCGAAGGTCGGCGATCCTACCAGCCCGTGCAGCACCGGCCAGGTCGTCAGGATCATCAACACGGTAAAAGTAATCAGCAGCGGTCGCCTTCCGACGCGGTCCGACAGCGCGCCCATCACCGGCAGCCAGAACAGGTTGGAGATGCCGACAAACAGCGTCACGAGGAAGCTCTGTTTGTCACTCATCATCAGCACGGTTTTACCAAAGGTCGGGGTGAATGCGGTGATCATGTAGAACATCACCGTGGTGGTGACCACCATCAGCATGCCGGCCAGCACCAGCGCCCAGTTTTGTCCCACTGAACGCACAATCTGGCCCATCGACGGGTGCGATTTGCGCTGGCTGAACGCTTCGGTCTCTTCCAGCATGCGGCGAATCCAGAACAGGAACGGCACAATCAGACAGCCAACCACAAACGGAATACGCCAGCCCCATTCAGTCACCGCGTCCTTCGCCAGCAGATGATTAAGCCCCAGTCCCAGCAGCGCGGCAAAGATTACCGCTACCTGCTGGCTGCCCGACTGCCAGCTGACGTAAAAACCTTTGCGGCCTTTGGGGGCCACTTCAGACAGATAAACCGAGACGCCGCCCAGCTCCACGCCCGCCGAGAAACCCTGCAGCAGGCGACCCAGCAGAATCAGAATCGGTGCCGCCGCGCCCAGCGTGGCATAGCCTGGTACCAGCGCGATAGTCAGCGTACCGAGCGCCATCAGGCCGAGCGTCAGCAGCAGCCCTTTGCGCCGCCCATGATGGTCAATGTAGGCCCCCAGTATAATCGCCCCGAGCGGACGCATCAGGAAGCCGGCGCCAAAGGTCATCAGCGTCAGCATCAGCGAAGCAAACGGATCGTCGCCCGGGAAAAAGGTTTTTGCAATGGCGGTGGCGTAGTAGCCAAACACCATAAAATCGTACATCTCAAGAAAGTTACCGCTGGTAACGCTAAAGATGGTTTTGGCACCGCCCTGCGATGACTTTTGTAAAGCGTGACTTGAGCTCATATCGTCCTTCCTAGTTTTTCTCCTGTTTTAGCCTGCCGGCGCGTGAATAGATGTGATCCTGTTCACCATTGCACTTTACAAAAGTACAAACAAAGGTAACAAACAGTTAACACGACCGGTCCGATCAGCTTATGAGGAAAGTTAATAATTCTGGGCTTTCCAGGTGACAGGTGCAGCACAGACTATCGACTTTACGAGTGGTATAAATTCAGCGATATCAATCCCCAACAAACAATATCATGAGCCATATCCCACTCTTTTTAATGCCTTTTTCATTAGCAGAACTTATTAAGATCAGTCTTAGAAACGAGACGATTCTGGTACATGCCGCCATCCCCTCCCCCTTTATGCTGGGCAGGCAACGGTAATCACGCCGTTGTTGATTTTGGTGGAGAATACTTATGCTAACACCTCTCAGCTTTGACCCCTTTTCATCCATTAATACCTTGCGAGTGGGCACACCTTATCCGCTGCTGAGCGGCAGCCTGCCGGCGCAGGCCGGTGAAATCATTGAATTCATTATCAATGATCACCACTACAGCACGCCGATTGCCGCCGACGGCAGCTGGTCATTTCAGCCGCCGTTCTCGCTGAGCGAAGGCAGCCACGACATGATGGCGCGCATCGGCGACAGCGGCGAACCGCATCCGTTCGC
>NZ_SDFT01000275.1:0-1521 GCF_004916815.1 Pantoea sp. R102 | reverse complement strand
TCCCCGGACTGTACACCCGCAGGAGAGGGGACCGATCGAGCGGGAATCAGGTTCTTCATTTGCCCATGCCGCCGCCGGCGCTTTACTGCAATCGTCGCGCGGTTTGCTCCCTCTCCCGCGGGCGGGAGAGGGCCGGGGTGAGGGAAACGGGCGCAGAGGACCTGATCAACTCAATCAGCAAAAAACCAGTACCCGCTGTTCACCAGTGCCGCCAGCTGAGCCAGCAGCGAAGGGTCATCCAGCGCATCGCCGAAATCTTCCAGCGTCAATACGTGTTTGTGTGCCAGCGCAGCCAGTACCGACGGATGCGCGCACTCAACGCGCTCACCGTTGACGTACACCGCGTCGCCCAGCGTCAGCACGCGCAGGCCGCCGAGGCGCGTCAGCGCATCACCCTGCTGCAGCGCGTCATAAATCTCATCCGGCTGATACGGCGGTTCCGGCGGTGCCACATCCAGCTCGTGACGCGACTGGGAAATAAATTCGCCAAACCACTGGTTGAACTGCTCCGGCTGATTAATCACATCCAGCATCACCTTGCGGATACCTTCCACTTCCGACGGCAGAATCTGCGAAGGACAATCGCGCGCCGGCACATCCGGATCGCTGAAGCGGTAGCTGCCCAGTTCATGCGCCAGCATGTAATCCGCAAAGCCGCTGATCAACTCGCGTCCGTTGGGCGCGCGGAAGCCGACTGAATAGTTGAGCGCGTTCTCCAGCGAGTAGCCTTCATGCGGGAAACCCGGTGGAATATAAAGAATGTCGCCCGGTTCCAGCTCTTCATCGATGATGGCGTCGAACGGTTCAACCTGCAGCAGGTCCGGATGCGGGCAGTGTTGTTTCATCGGCACTTTTTCGCCTACGCGCCAGCGACGGCGGCCAGTGCCCTGAATAATAAACACGTCGTATTGATCAAAGTGCGGGCCCACGCCGCCGCCCGGCACAGCGAACGAGATCATCAGGTCGTCGATACGCCAGTCGGGCAGAAAGCGGAACGGGCGCATCAGCGCAGCAGAAGGTTCATGCCAGTGGTTCACTGCCTGGACCAGCAGCGACCAGTTGCTTTCACCCAGGTGATCGTAGCTTTCAAACGGACCATGGCTGACCTGCCACTTGCCGTTGTTGTGGCTGACGAGGCGGCTGTCCACCTCGTTTTCCATTGCCAGACCGGCCAGCTCATCCGGAGAAATCGGATCAATGAAGTTTTTGAAACCCCGTTTCAGCACCACCGGGCGTTTTTGCCAGTAGCGCTGAATAAAGTCGGGCCAGTTGATGTCGAGCTGATAGTCCATGCGAGGATTCCGGTTAGGGCCATAATTGCTGCCAAGTATAACAGCCCGCGTTCGGTTCTACTCGCGGTGATGTTCAACTTCCTGCCGCTGAAAAATCACCTCCATGCGGGCGCCGCCGAGCGGGCTGGTCGTGGCGATTACCTGACCGGCATACTGCTCGAGAATATCGCGCACTACCGCC
The DNA here is from genome assembly GCF_004916815.1 of Pantoea sp. R102. NCBI lineage: Bacteria > Pseudomonadati > Pseudomonadota > Gammaproteobacteria > Enterobacterales > Erwiniaceae > Pantoea > Pantoea sp. R102. The sequence goes on along the minus strand of NZ_SDFT01000275.1, from coordinate 48 downwards.
AGTCCCAGTCCCTGACCGGGACGCAGCGTATCGGCACGCTGGCCGCGC
>NZ_SDFT01000274.1:0-3339 GCF_004916815.1 Pantoea sp. R102 | reverse complement strand
CCAGCTGCTGTGCCGGCTGGTCTTTCAGCGTCACCGCTTTATTCGACACCACCTGCAGCTGCGGATCGCGGTTGCGCTGCTGCTGCGCGCCGGCGAAGCGTGGCGCTGTACGGCGACCGCCGCCCGCTCTCAGCCCGATGCGCTGCCGCAGAGCCTGCAGTTTCTGCATGCGATGCTGAGCGAAACGGCGGATTTCACCCTGGCCGGCGAGCGTCATCAGTGGCGCTGGGAGCGTGCTCATGGCGGATAACGCTATGCCGATGCGCCAGCGGCGCGGTGGCAACTATTACTGGCGGCTGGTGATGACCGCGCTTTGCTTTAGCCTGTTCAGCATTGGCGGTCTGTTGCTGTCGCTGATCTGGTTCAACCTGCTGCTGCTGATTCAGCGTGACGGTCTGCGCCGGCGGCAGATCGCGCGCCGCAGCATTGCGTGGAGCTTTCGCTGCTTTCTGCGCTTCTGCCGTTTTGTCGGCGTGTATGACTATCAGATGCTGGGTGCAGAAGCGCTGCGTCAGGACCGCGGCTGCCTGATTGTCGCCAACCATCCGTCGCTGATCGATTACGTGATGATCGCCTCGCTGTTACCCGAGATGGATTGCCTGGTGAAGGCCGACCTGCAGCACAACATTTTCTTCCGCGGCGTTATTAAATCAGCCGATTACCTGATCAACAGCGAGGCGGAGACGCTACTGCCGGATAGCCAGCAGCGGCTGGCACGCGGCGATACCATTCTGATTTTCCCCGAAGGGACGCGCACCCGCTACGGCCAGCCGCTGCAACTGCAGCGCGGTGCGGCAAATATTGCGGTGCGCGCCGGATGCGATCTGCGCGTGATTCATATCACCTGTACCCAGCGTATGCTCGACAAGCAAAGCCGCTGGTATCAGATTCCGCTGGTTAAACCGGTTTTTACGGTACGCGTACAATCGCGTATTGCCAGCCACGCCTTTCACGAAGCGGATGAGGATGCGCAGCCGCTGGCCGCGCGCCGTTTGACGCGTTATCTGCAACAGGCGCTGGTGCCTGAAGAGACAAAGTAAGTTATGCAAGCACTGATTGACGACATTAAAACCATGATTATCGACACGCTGAATCTGGAAGATATCAGTCCGGATGATATCGATAGCGACGCACCGCTGTTTGGCGAAGGGCTGGGGCTCGACTCGATCGATGCGCTGGAGCTGGGACTGGCGGTGAAAAACCGCTTCGGCGTGCAGCTCTCCGCCGAGAGCGAAACGCTGCGGGCGCACTTTTTTTCCGTGGCCACGCTGGCCGCTTTTGTTGAACAACAGCAAGCCTGAGAACCGTCGACATGAATAAACAAGATATTTACCAGGAAGTGGCGACGCTGCTGACTACGCTGTTCGAAATTGATCCGGACGAGATCCGCCCGGACGCTCGCCTGTATGAAGATCTCGAACTCGACAGTATTGATGCGGTTGACATGGTGGTGCATCTGCAAAAACGCACCGGGCGTAAGATCAAGCCAGAAGCCTTCCGCGCGGTGCGCACCGTACAGGACGTGGTTGACGCCGTCGACCAGCTGATGCGCGACCAGGCCTGATAAACGCCATGCACAGGCTGTTGCAGCTGCTGAACGCGCTGGCGCTGATCGCCTGGCCATTGCTGGTATGGCTGGCGCTGACTCACCCGCAGTGGCGCGGCGTGCTGGTGCTGCTGGCGCTGGTGTTTGCGGCGCGCATCTGGAGTCTGCGTCAGGCGCAGGGCGCGCTGAACCGCACGCTGCTGCTGCTGGCGCTGATCGGCTGCCTGCTGTCTCTCGCCAGTATCGTGTTGCGGGCGCAGCATCTGCTGCTGTGGTATCCGGTGGTGGTGAATGGCCTGTTGCTTCTGCTGTTCGCCGCGTCGCTGTTCAGCCCGATGCCGCTGGTAGAGCGCCTGGCGCGCCTGCGTGAACCTCAGTTGCCGCCGCGTGCCGTTCGTTATACCCGACGCGTGACACAGGTGTGGTGCGGGTTTTTTATTTTCAACGGCAGCGTGGCCCTGACTACCTGCCTGCTGAGTCATATCCGGCTATGGACACTCTGGAACGGGTGCATCAGCTATGTGCTGATGGGCGCGCTGATGGGCGGCGAATGGCTGCTGCGTCAGCGCATGAGGAAACACGCATGAAGGCCGTGGCGATTCGCGACTGGCTGCACGGCGCCGATCGTCTCGTCGCCTGGCAGGGGCAACAGCAGCATACGCTGGCGCAGATGCGGCAGCAGGTGCTGGGCTTAACCCATCAGCTACAGGCGCAGCCTGGCGCACGCTGGGCGCTGTGCTTTGACAACAGTTACCACTTTACCGTGGCGCTGCTGGCGAGCTGGTACGCCGGCAAAACGCCGGTCATCCCCGGCCACTGCCGCGCAGCGCAGCTGGAAGAGATGCACGACAGTCTTGATGGCGTGATCAGCGATATGCCGCTGGCGGTCACCCTGCCACAGCTACGCTGGGACGGCGCGCTGGCGCAGGGCGCCCTGCCAGATATAGCGGCGCAGGCGAGTCTGGTGCTGTTCACCTCCGGCTCAACCGGAACGCCGCGTTGCGTGGTCAAATCACTGCGCGCTATGGATCTGGAAGCTCAGTGGCTGGCCGATCTGTGGGGCACGCGTCTGCAGGGGTGTCACGTCATTGCCTCGGTAAGCCATCAGCATCTGTATGGCCTGAGTTTTCGCATTATTCTGCCGATGGCGCTCGGCCTGCCGTTCGCCGCGCAGCAAATTTTTTATGGTGAGCAACTGGCGGATCAGCGTGCCGATCGCCGCTACGCCTTTATCAGCAGTCCGGCGTTTTTGCGCCGGCTGGACACGGCGCTGGTGGCGCCGCCTTGTGCACTGATTGTCTCCGCGGGCGGCGCGCTGCCGGGCGCGGATGCGCAACGCGCGCAGCAAACGCTGGACTGCGCGGTGGATGAAATTTACGGCAGTACCGAAACCGGGGTGATCGCGTGGCGCCGGGCCAGCGATGACGCTGCGCTGTGGCAGTGCTTCCCCCACGTCTCGCTGCGCGAGATCGCGCCGCAGCGCTGGCAGGTCTTCTCCGATCTGCTGGAGAGCCGCGCGGGCTGTGCGCTGGACGACCGTATCGTGCAGCAGCCGTCGGGCCGGTTTCAGCTGGCAGGGCGCCAGGATCGGGTGGTGAAAATTGAAGACAAGCGCGTGTCGCTGAGCGAAGTAGAGCGTCGCCTGCTGGCGCTGCCTGGAGTGGAAGATGCCGCCGCGCTGGCGATTCAGCGTCACGGCCGCCATGCCATCGCGGTGGTGCTGGCGCTGCCGCAGCTGCCAGACGCCGCCACGCTGCACCAGCGTAAACAACAATGGAAACGCGCGCTGCAAC
>NZ_SDFT01000273.1:0-1249 GCF_004916815.1 Pantoea sp. R102 | reverse complement strand
ATGTTATTTTTATCAGATTGAAAAGGAAAAATCATAAGTCTACTGACTGATGCTCCGTTGATAATTGATGTCGTCCTTTCCATTGCTACTGTTACCAGTGAGATTTTGATAACTTTACCAAATAAAATAATTATAAAAAATACTGCCAGTGTAGAAATAGAGGCTCGTTTTTGTCTGGCAATGTAAAAGGCACTCAAATTTCGATTGCAGGTATTTCTGATGGGCTTTCAGACTTGATAATAGCTCATAATGTTGTAGATAGTTAAAAAATATTGTCTTATCTGATGGGGATGTAAGATTTAGGTCAGGAAATAAATTAAGTTTAGCTAAATCGGATATCAGGGCTTATTTCGATGAGCTTTTCACCATAGGATAAATAAACAATGTTTCTGTCAGTTTTAGGTACGATGATTTTAGCTTCTATAATAATTTGCGGAGTCGTTTATTATTGCTATAGCACCGGTGAAAAATACGATAAATTTAAAAAAGATGGTGTCAGGGTAGAAGCTAAAGTTTTAAGTATGGAAAAAGTAGGTGCTAGTGGTACTGGGAATACAAAGATGAAGATGATATTGTCATTTGAGTCTCAATCTGGCCCAGTACAAGTCTCAGTGAAGAAATTTTTATCACCACAAAACTTGATAAAAATTATGCGAGAGAATACTGCCATTATATATTATATGCCTGACGATCCGGATAGTGTTTTTGTGGCCACCATTGAAATGGAGTAATATGCAACTTTCATTATTAATGACACATAATTAATGTTGTATTGTTAACGGGTAATCCAGTAGAGAATTGGTTATAAAAAGTAGCCTAATGAATGCAATGATGTTTTTTGCTAAAGGCTATGCCATTTTTTTTAATTTTCGTTATAATTTTTTGTTTTTTATAATCAGGAGTGTGAATAAAGAATTATTGAATGGGTGAATTAGAAAAAATGGTGTCATTACTCAAGCTAGAATAACCAAAATAGAAAGTTACCCTGGGTGAATGTACCAGTATACTAATGTGCACTTGTATTTTGATTATACGACTAAAGATGGTTCATTACATTCAGGGGAGGACAAGATTTTTATTTTTACCTCAGATATTGATAAATAATAGCCTGGTAAAGAGTTTTCTTTAACTTGCAGTAATGCAAATCCTGATTTTTTATTATTGAAATAGAAGGTGCATCGTTAAAATAATAGCGTGCCTGTTATCTATTAGGGAGCAGGCAACCCTATGACTACTTATAACTTATAAC
>NZ_SDFT01000272.1:0-2023 GCF_004916815.1 Pantoea sp. R102 | reverse complement strand
GCCGCGCTGGAAGCGGCGCTCCCACAGCTGCGTACGGCGCTGGCGGAGAGCGGCATTAACCTGGGACAGAGTAACGTCAACAGCGACGCCTTCGCACAGGGCCAGAGTTATCAGGGCCAGCAGGAAGGACGTCGCGACGGCCAGTACGGCAGCTTTACCCTCTCCCAGGACAGTGACAACGAGATAACGCCTATTGCCGTCCCGGCAGCCCTCCAGGCGCGCGCGACCGGCAACGGCGCTGTCGATATCTTTGCCTGACAGCGACTAAACGCTGAAGGTAAGCGTAAAACCCGCGTCTTTTCTTCCCATTGTTTGACTTAAGACGCGGGATAATCTGTCCAGGTAAGCCGAGAGGCTTACCCATAATTCACAGGAAGTAACTGCAAACATGTCTGATAACGCGAAAGCTAAAGGCCGCAAACGTTCATTACTAATTCCGGTGTTACTGATTGTAACGCTGGCCGCTTGCAGCGTGGCAGGCTATGCAGTCTGGCGAATGATGAATAAACACGAGGGTGACAAGCCGGAGGCTGCCAAAGTGGAGCCACCGCCCGCCCCGGTATTTTTTGCAATGGATACGTTTACGGTTAACCTGGTCAATCCCGACAACGATCCCGATCGCGTGCTGTACGTAGGCTTTACCCTGCGTCTGCCGGATGAGGATACCCGTCGTCGGCTGAATGACTACCTGCCTGAGGTGCGCAGCCGTTTGCTGCTGCTGCTTTCACGTCAGAGCGCCAGCGCGCTGGCAACCGAGCAAGGCAAACAGGCCCTGGTTGAACAGATCAAACAGGTGCTGGCGCCACCGCTGGTAAAAGGTCAACCTGCGCAGGTAGTCAGTGACGTGCTGTTTACCGCCTTCATTTTGAGGTGACTTAATGGGCGATAGCATTCTCTCCCAGGCTGAGATTGACGCGCTGCTCAATGGCGACAGTGACAGTGCGGAAGTAGAGAACAGTTCCAAAGGGGCCGATGGCGATATCCGCCCCTATGATCCCAATACCCAGCGTCGCGTGGTGCGCGAGCGTCTGCAGGCGCTGGAGATCATCAATGAGCGTTTTGCCCGTCATTTCCGTATGGCGCTGTTCAACCTGCTGCGCCGCAGCCCGGATATCAGCGTTGGGGCAATCAAGATTCAGCCGTACCATGAGTTTGCCCGCAACCTGCCGGTGCCAACCAACCTGAACCTGATTCACCTGCAGCCGCTGCGGGGGACTGCGCTGGTGGTGTTCTCGCCGAGCCTGGTGTTTATCGCCGTGGATAACCTGTTTGGCGGCGACGGTCGTTTTCCGACCAAAGTGGAAGGCCGTGAGTTCACCCACACCGAGCAGCGCGTGATTCGCCGCATGCTCAAGCTGGCGCTGGAAGGCTACAGCGACGCATGGAAAGCCATTTATCCGCTGGAAGTGGAATACGTGCGTTCTGAAATGCAGGTGAAGTTCACCAACATCACCACCTCGCCGAACGATATCGTGGTCAACACGCCGTTTCAGGTGGAGATTGGCAACCTGGTGGGTGAGTTCAATATCTGTATTCCGTTTTCGATGATTGAGCCGCTGCGCGAGCTGCTGGTCAATCCACCGCTGGAGAACTCGCGTCAGGAAGATAACCACTGGCGCGACAATCTGGTGAAACAGGTGCAGCACTCGGAGCTGGAGCTGATTGCCCACTTCGCTGAAACGTCGCTGCGTCTGTCACGTATTTTGCAACTGAAACCTGGTGACGTCCTGCCCATTGAGAAGCCGGACCGCATCATTGCCCACGTCGACGGCGTACCGGTACTGACGAGCCAGTATGGCACGCTCAACGGCCAGTATGCGCTGCGTGTAGAACATCTGATTAACCCGATTTTGAATTCGCTGAATGAGGAACAGCCCAATGAGTGACAGCAAAAAACCGTCCGATGATATCTCTGCGGACGATCTGTGGGCTGAAGCGATGAACGAGCAGGCGGCGACCAGCAGTGCAGCGGAGCCAGGCGATAACGTATTTAAGTCGCTTGAGGCCAGCGCCGCCAGCGGCT
>NZ_SDFT01000271.1:0-5135 GCF_004916815.1 Pantoea sp. R102 | reverse complement strand
ACGCTGACGCTGCCGAAGCTGGTCCAGCAGGTCGCGCTGAACGCGTGGAAAGAGGTGAATGAGCAGGGCGTGACGCTGCATTTGCGCAGCAGCCAGCGTCATCTCAACTCTGCCCCGGCGCGCCAGGCGATTCAGGACGCGCTGAGCCAGGCGGCCGGCCAGCCGGTTGAACTGACCATCGTGGAAGACGATAATCCGGCGGTATTGACGCCGCTGGAGTGGCGTCAGGCTATTTATGAAGAGAAACTGGCGCAGGCGCGTCAGTCGATCGAAAGCGATACCCACATTCAGACGCTGCGTCGCTTCTTTGATGCGGACCTGGATGAAGAGAGTATCCGACCCGTATGATCACGCTGTCGCGCAGCGTTGCGCGCAGCCCCAGCAGAGAGAGAAAACTATGTTTGGTAAAGGCGGATTGGGCAACCTGATGAAACAGGCCCAGCAGATGCAGGATAAAATGGCCAAAGTTCAGGAAGAGATCGCCGCACTGGAAGTCACCGGCGAATCAGGGGCTGGCCTGGTCAAAGTGACCATCAACGGTGCGCACAACTGCCGCCGCGTGGAAGTCGATCCCAGCCTGCTGGAAGATGACAAAGAGATGCTGGAAGATCTGATCGCTGCGGCGTTTAACGACGCGGCGCGCCGTATTGATGAAACGCAGAAAGAGAAGATGGCATCCGTCTCTGCCGGTATGCAGCTGCCGCCTGGCTTCAAGATGCCGTTCTGATGCAAACCAGTCCACTGCTTGAAGCTTTGATGGAGTCGCTGCGCTGTTTACCGGGCGTTGGCCCGAAATCGGCGCAGCGCATGGCGTTTCATCTGTTGCAGCGCGATCGCAGCGGTGGCATGCGTCTGGCGCAGGCGCTGACCCGCGCGATGGCAGAAATCGGCCACTGTTCCGACTGCCGCACCTTCACCGAGCAGGAGATCTGCACCATCTGCGCCAATCCCCGCCGTCAGCAAAACGGCCAGATTTGCGTGGTGGAGAGCCCGGCGGATATCCACGCCATCGAGCAGACCGGCCAGTTTGGCGGTCGCTATTTTGTGCTGATGGGCCATCTGTCGCCGCTGGACGGCATCGGCCCGCAGGACATTGGCCTGGATCGGCTGGAGCAGCGCCTTGAACGTGAGACGCTGCAGGAGGTGATCCTCGCCACCAACCCCACGGTGGAAGGCGAAGCCACGGCTAACTATATCGCCGAGCTGTGCGGCCAGTATGGCGTTGACGCCAGCCGCATCGCGCACGGGGTTCCGGTCGGCGGTGAACTGGAAATGGTCGACGGCACAACGCTGTCACACTCGCTTGCCGGACGGCACAAGATTAAATTCTGACCACTTGCCGGTATCCTGCTGCGATACCGGCTTGAAATTCTTCCCACCATCCCCATTTCACTCTCAACAATTGATCAACCCCGATTCTGTTGAGGTAGCAATGACCATGAAAGGACAAGAGACGCGTGGCTTCCAGTCAGAGGTAAAACAACTTCTGCACCTGATGATCCATTCCCTCTATTCAAACAAAGAGATTTTCCTGCGTGAACTGATCTCCAATGCCTCCGATGCGGCTGACAAGCTGCGCTTCCGCGCACTGTCGACGCCGGATCTGTACGAAGGCGATGGCGACCTGCGAGTGCGTATCTCGGTCGACAAGGAAAAACGCACGCTGACGCTGAGCGATAACGGCATCGGTATGCGCCGTGATGAGGTGATTGAAAACCTCGGCACCATCGCGAAATCCGGTACCAAAGCGTTTCTGGAATCGATGGGTTCCGATCAGGCAAAAGACAGCCAGCTTATCGGCCAGTTCGGCGTCGGTTTCTACTCGGCGTTTATCGTGGCTGACAAAGTGACGGTACGCACCCGTGCTGCGGGCGCCAAAGCCGACGAAGGCGTGTTCTGGGAATCCGCCGGCGAAGGCGAGTATACGCTGGCGGAGATTGAGAAAGCCGATCGCGGCACCGAAATTACGCTGCACTTCCGTGAAGGCGAAGATGACTTCCTCGACGCGTGGCGCGTGCGCAACGTGATCAGCAAATATTCCGATCACATCGCGCTGCCGGTGGAGATCGAGACCAAAGACGAAGAGAACGATACCGTCACCTGGGAGAAGATCAACAAAGCCCAGGCGCTGTGGACGCGCAACAAAGGCGAAATCAGCGACGAAGAGTACAACGAGTTCTACAAACACATCGCCCATGATTTCAGCGATCCGGCCATCTGGAGTCACAACCGCGTCGAAGGTAAGCAGGAGTACACCAGCCTGCTGTACATCCCGTCGCGTGCGCCGTTCGACATGTGGAACCGCGACAGCAAGCACGGTCTGAAACTGTACGTGCAGCGCGTCTTTATCATGGATGACGCGGAACAGTTCATGCCGAACTACCTGCGCTTTGTGCGTGGCCTGATAGATTCCAGCGATCTGCCGCTCAACGTTTCCCGTGAGATCCTGCAGGACAGCCGTGTCACGCAGAGCCTGCGCGCCGCGCTGACCAAACGCAGCCTGCAGATGCTGGAAAAACTGGCCAAAGACGACGCAGAGAAATATCAGCAGTTCTGGAAAGAGTTCGGTCTGGTACTGAAAGAGGGGCCGGCGGAAGATCATGCCAACCAGGAGGCGATTGCTAAACTGCTGCGTTTCGCCACCACCCAGAGCGAAGGCGCGGCGCAGACCGTTTCGCTGGAAGATTACGTCAGCCGCATGGTTGAAGGGCAGGAGAAGATTTACTACATCACTGCCGACAGCTATGCCGCAGCGAAAAGCAGCCCGCATCTGGAGCTGTTCCGTAAGAAAGGCATCGAGGTCCTGCTGCTGTCCGATCGTATCGACGAGTGGATGATGAGCTACCTGACGGAGTTCGATGGCAAAACGTTCCAGTCGGTGAGCAAAGCGGATGAGTCGCTGAGCAAGCTGGCGGACGAAGAGACGGAAGCGCAGAAGGAAGCGGAAAAAGCGCTGGAGCCGTTCGTCGATCGCGTGAAAACCCTGCTGGGCGAGCGCGTCAAAGAGGTGCGCCTGACCCATCGCCTCACCGACACGCCGGCGATTGTCACCACCGACGCCAACGAAATGACCACGCAGATGGCGAAGCTGTTCGCCGCGGCCGGTCAGGATGTGCCGGAAGTGAAGTACATCTTTGAGATCAACCCGGAGCATACACTGGTGAAACGCGTGGCTGATACCCAGGATGAAGCGCGCTTTGCGGAATGGGTTGAACTGCTGCTGGATCAGGCGCTGCTGGCTGAGCGCGGCACGCTGGACGATCCTAACCAGTTTATCCGCCGCATGAATCAGTTGCTGACGGCGTAACGCGGTGCGGTAATCGGAACGGTCGGCATGAATGCCGACCCTACCGGTTACCTGGCACCGATTCGACAACTGTCCACTCTCTGTAGGGTCGTCATTAATGACGACCTTAAAAAATCACATATTCGTAGGGTCGTCATTAATGACGACCTTTTTTATTTATGCCGCCCTTGCTTACTTCAGCGCTTCATCCCGCAACCAATCCCGGAACAACGTAATCTCCGCATCGTGCTGGCGTGACCGCTTGGTCATCATCCAGGTGGCACGGTCGGCGCGCACAAACCCCAGCGGCGCAATCAGCGTGCCGTCGTTCAGCTCCTGACGCACCAGCAGGCGCGGCGCCACAATCACGCCCAGCCCGTTTCTCGCGGCCTGAATCGCCAGCGTCAGATTATCGAAATGTTTGCCCAGCCAAAAATTACCGCGCACGCCGCTGATCTTCGCCCATTCGGCCCAGGCCTGCAGGCGGGTATCGGCATGCAAAAGCGGCAGCGACGCCAGATCCTGCTCGCTGTGAAAACGCGCCGCGTACTGTGGGGCGCACAGCGGGCCGACGTAATCATCGCTGATGAGCGAGGCATCAATGTCGTCGTCCGGCGCCTGTTCATAACTGAGGATCAGCACATCGGTATGCTCGCTGCGCAGCTGAGCAATATCGCCCTGCGGCTGAAATTGCACTTCAATATCGGGATAGCGCTGGTAAAAGCTGCTGATGCGCGGAATCAGCCACTGGGATAAAAAACTTGGGGTACAGGCGACGCTCAGATGGTTGCGCATCCCGGTGCGAATACTTACGCAGGTGGTAGAGAGTTCGCTAAAGGCTTTCTGGCAGCTCACCAGCAGACGTTCGCCGTGAGAGGTTAAGCGCACGCGCCCGTTAGTGCGGATGAACAGAGGCTTGCCCATCCAGCTCTCCAGCTGGCGAATCTGATGGCTGATGGCGCTGTGGGTGACATGGAGACATTCGGCCGCGACGCTAAAGCTGCAATGCAGCGCCGCCTGATGAAAATAGTGCAGTGCACGTAACGACGGAAGCGCGGTCATACTCATCCCCTGTGTAAAAACCTAACAGGGATTGTCAGTTTATATCATTTTAATGTCCAGCCGCATTAACCTAACCTTTCCTGCTTAATCTGGCGGGTTGACGGACCGGCTTCGCTGTGTAAAGCAGCGGCGATGTCCGCTGCCAGCGCCAGCTTCACACAGCAGAATAACCAAGAGAAATGTCACGTGATGACTTCACAACAGGCTACTGCCAGGGCGGCGGCGCGCGATCGGCTGCGCGGCTTGCTGTCCCGTCACTATCGGCTGGAAAATTACGATCTGTTTTTTGCCCCCTCACTGCACATCGCGCGCGTGCTGCTCTCGCAACTGTTTCTGCGCCAGGAGCAGGCGCGCAATCAGACGCGCTACGCCGCGCAATATCCGGTCAGCGAACTCAGCGTGCTGCCGGCCCTGCCGATGATGGCGGGCAATATCGCGCTGGTCGATCATGTCGATATGCAGCAGGGCCGGGTGCGCAATCTGAGTGCCTGCCAGAGCCAGGGCGTGACGCACGCGTCCGGCTCCTTCGCCAGCGTGTTGCATAAACGACTCATCAGCGAGGCGCGACTGTTTGTCACCCAGCTGAATCAGCATGCGATGCTGAGCGACGATCTGGTGCTGATTGCGCTGCGTACTCATGATTTTAGTACGCTGGTGCGCAGCGAACTGCGGCTGTTCGAACAGGGACTGGCGCTGGGTGACGCGCCGGAACGCGCGCTGGAGAGCATGGCGCAGGACGACTGGCAGCCCTTCAATGTTGCCAGTGTCGATAGCCTGACGCTGGATA
>NZ_SDFT01000270.1:0-12063 GCF_004916815.1 Pantoea sp. R102 | reverse complement strand
GGCACCGATGTTGTCGAGCATATCCAGCAGACGCGTCGCGGTCGGATCTTCAATCACTACCCGATCGCCGGGTGACAGCAGCGTCTGCACTATCAGGTTCATGGCATCGAAGCCGCCATCGGTCGCCAGCCACGCCTCCGCCGGACAGGGCCAGCGCGGCGCAATGGCCGCCTGCAGCTGTGGCGAAATCGCCTCACGCTGATAGCTATTCAGCTGCGGTGACGCCAGCCCGGCCAGCATCGCCGGGCGCAGGTCCGGCAGCAGTGCCGGATCGGGCGCAGCCATCGCCAGCGCGGCTTTGACGTTTTCACCATAGTTGCCAATTTTCTCAAAGCGGACCGGTCGCGGCATCACACTGTTGCCGCACACCCAGATTCCGCTTCGCCCTTTACCCGCCAGCACTTTCTGCTTTTTCAGCTGCGCCCAGGCCGCGGATACCGTGGCCGGACTCACGCCCAGCCGTTCCGCCAAATCGCGCACCGCCGGCATCTGCATGCCCACGGCAATCTGTCCGTCGCGAATCAATGTTGACGCGGCGAGGGTAATGCCTTTGACCGAGGCGTCGTTAATCTGCTGGCTGAGCCACTCTGCATCCACAATTTGCGTCATAAGAAAAAGCTTTGTTCAGTAACAAAGAAATGATTGTTCAGATTAGTATTCGCGTTTTAGACTCAAATTCAAGCACAATTTGCAGAAAAAATGCACAGCGCCAGCGTGGCGGCTGAACAAACGGAGAAGCACAACGATGATCACTATCAGACTGGCGGTGCGCGACTGGGATTACTTCACGCCGCTGGCGCTGGGCGATATTCAGCCACAGGGCTTCAGGCTGATCATTGACCGCGTAGGCACGCTGGTAGATAACCTGGCCAGCAGTGAACACTACGAAGGCGGTGAGGTGTCGTTCAGCCGCTATGCGCAGGCACGGGCGCGCGGCGACAATTCACTGCTCGGCCTGCCGCACTTTCTGATGCGTGGCTTTCGCCAGCGCTGCATCATCACCACCACCGCCAGCCCGCTCACCACGCCAGCCCAGCTGAAAGGCAAAAGAATCGGCGTTACCGGCTGGCAGGACTCCGGTAATACCTGGACGCGCACCGTGCTGCGTGAAGCGGGCGTCGATATCAACGACGCCTTCTGGTTTGCCGGACGCCTGACCGCTGATCATCCGATTGTTGACCGGCTGGCGGGATTTGGTCGCCCGGGCCGCATCGAACCGGCGCCGGACGAGCGTCCGCTGATTGAACTGTTGAAAGCCGGCGAGCTGGATGCGGTGTTCACGCCGTTTATGCCTGAGGGTTTTTTCCTGAAAGATTCCGGTCTGCGCCAGCTGCAGGCGGATTTCGTCAGTGCTGAGCGCGACTACTTCAACCGCGTCGGCTATGTGCCCGGTATTCATCTGCTGGCGCTGAAGCCGGCGCTGGCGGCGGCGCATCCGTGGCTGCCGCAGGCGCTGAGCGAGGTGATCGATCGCGCGTATCAGCTGTGGATGCGCAAACGCGAGAAGTACGCGGATACCACGCCGTGGCTGCTGGATGATTTGCGACGCACCGCGCAGGAATTGCCTGCCGACTGGAATCAAAACGGATTTACCGCTAACAAAAGGATGATTGCCGACTTCGCCCGTGAGCTGTTTCAGCAGGGCTTAACCACAACGTTGCTCTCGCCGGAGGAGATTTTCCCGGCGGCGGCCAGAGGGGAGTGAAGATGAAAGTAGCCATGGGGCAGTTCGCCGTTAGCCGCGAATGGCAGGAGAACACCGCCATTTGTCGCGGTCTGATGCAGGATGCGCTGGCGGCGGGCGCCGATCTGCTGGTGCTGCCGGAAGGCGTGCTGGCGCGCGATATCGCCGATCCCGATCTGGTGTTAAAAGCCGCACAGCCGCTGGACGGGCCGTTTGTCAGTCAGCTGCTGGAAACCAGCAAAGGTAACGCGCTGACCACCATGATGAGCGTGCACGTGCCGGCGCAGGATAACAAAGCGCACAACGTGCTGATTGCTCTGCGTAATGGCGAAATCATCGCGCAGTACGTCAAGCTGCATCTGTACGATGCCTTCGCCATGCAGGAGTCGCAGCGGGTCAATCCGGGTGATGCCGTGCCGCCACTGGTTGAGGTGGCCGGCATGAAAGTCGGGCTGATGACCTGCTACGACGTGCGTTTTCCCGAACTGGCGCGCCGGCTGGTGCTGGACGGTGCCGACGTGCTGGTGCTGCCTTCCGCCTGGGTAAAAGGACCGTTAAAGGAGATGCACTGGGAACTGCTGACCAGTGCGCGCGCGCTGGAAAACACCTGCTACATGGTGGCGGTAGGCGAGTGCGGGCCGCGCAACATTGGTAACAGTCTGGTGATCGATCCGCTTGGCGTGGTGATTGCTAAGGCACCGGAGTGCGCTGCACTGGTGTTTGCCGAACTGGATCCGGCCCGCATCGCCTACGCCCGCAGCGTGCTGCCGGTACTGGAAAATCGCCGCTTTGCCCGTCCGGAATTGCAATCACTTTGACCTGCCTGGGGGAAACTGACTGATGAAAATGCTTTTAACCGCCATCGCGCTGGCGACCGGCCTGACGGCGAGCGTCGCCCAGGCTGCGGACGCCATTCCGACGCAAAAAATGGATAAGGCGCTGCACGATCGGCTGCCAGCGCAGATCAAACAGGCTGGCAAAATGATCTCGGTAAACAACGGCTCCTTTCCGCCGTATGAGATCGTTAACGGGCCGCACTCAATGGATGGCGCCTCGGCCGATCTTACCGTGGCGCTCGGCCAGCTGCTGGGCGTGAAAATTGAACACGCGACGGTGAGCGGTCTGTCCGGCGTACTGGCCGGCATTAATTCCGGACGCTATCAGATGGCCATCGGGCCGATAGGTGATTATCCGGATCGCCAGCAGAAGGTGGACTTCATCGACTACGTGCAGGAGTTCGTGGTGTTTGGCGTGCAGAAGGGCAATCCGGCGCACATCAACGGTCTGGCAGATACCTGCGGCAAGCGCATCGCGGTAATGGCGGCCGGTTCGGCGGAGCAGGTGATCCGCAAACAGTCAGCCGCCTGTGAGGCTGCGGGCAAACCTGCAGTCGTGGTGCAGTCCTTTACCGATCAGCCTTCGTCGATCCTGGCGGTGCGCTCGAAGCGTTCGGATGCCTTCTTCTCCTCGCAGGCGCCGCTGACCTATTTCATTGAGCAGGCGCAGGGGCAACTTGAACTGTCTGGTCAGGGGCAGAAAAACGGCTTTGGCGATATCTTTCAGGGCACGGTCGTTCCCAAAGGCTCGCCGCTGGGTGAGGTGGTGCTGGATGCCTACAAAGAACTGTTTGCCAACGGCACCTACGCGGCCATCATGAAAAAGTGGAAGCTGGACGGCAACATGCTGCCGCAGCCGGGACGTAACCTGGCGCAGGAGACGGCAAAATGAGTGCCGTCGGCCCCAACGCGCGCCCCACGGATCAGGCTGACGTGCCGCAGCGCGACGTCGCTTTTGCCCGTAGCGCGCCCGCGTATGGACGCTGGGTTAGCTGGATCGTGGTCCTGACGCTGGCAGCGAATGGTCTGTGGCTGGTGGCGACCAATCCCAATTTTGAGTGGCACGTGGTGCTGCAGTGGTTTACCGAAGGCTCGGTGCTGAAAGGGCTGCAGGTGACGCTCGGGCTGACGGTGGTGTCGATGGTGCTGGGCACCCTGCTGGGGCTGCTGCTGGCGGTCTGGCGGCTGTCAGAGAATAAACTGCTGAGCGGCGTGTCGGCGCTCTACATTTGGTTCTTTCGCGGTACGCCGCTGCTGGTGCAGCTGATATTCTGGTACAACCTGTCGACACTGTTTCCCACGCTTTCGATCACCGTGCCGTGGACAGACATCACCTTTGCCAGCTGGAACACTAACGATCTGATCACGCCGCTGACTGCCGCCATCGCCGGTCTGGCGCTCAACGAGGCCGCCTATATGGCGGAGATTATCCGTGCCGGCCTGCTGTCGGTCGATCACGGTCAGGTTGAAACCACTCAGGCGTTTGGCATGAGCCGCAGCCGCGCGCTGCGGCGTATCATCATTCCACAGGCGATGCGCGCCATTATTCCCCCGACCGGCAACCAGCTGATTAGCATGATCAAAGCCACGTCGCTGGTGAGCGTCATCGCGATGGGCGATCTGCTCTATTCGGTGCAGGCCGTTTACAACCGTACCTTTGAAATCATTCCGATGCTGATGGTGGCAGTGATCTGGTATCTGCTGATTACCTCGATCCTCAACGTCGGCCAGTCAGCCATTGAGCGCTACTACGCGCGCGGCAGCAAACGTACCGTGGTGGTGAACAAACGACGCGCCAGCAGTGACACGGCGCTGGCTGCGGCCCCGCGTTTAAAGGAGGACGTATGAGCGAGATTCAGCCGCTGGTGCGCGCGCGTAATGTGCAAAAGAGCTTCGGTGATAACGCGGTGCTGAAAGGCATCGACCTTGATGTGTTTCCGGGCGAAGTGGTGGTGATTCTCGGGCCTTCGGGCTCCGGTAAGTCGACCTTTCTGCGCTGCATTAATCATCTGGAAGAGATGAATGCCGGCTCGATTATGGTGGGTGACGAGCAGATTGGTTATGCGCTAAAGCGCGGCCTGCTGCATCGCCTGTCGGCGCGGAAAATTGCCCATCAGCGGCAGAAAATCGGCATGGTGTTTCAGCAGTTCAATCTCTATCCCCATATGACGGTACTGCAAAACATCATGGAAGCGCCGATTGGTGTGCACAAGTTCCCACGCGATGAGGTGCTGCAACACGCGCGTGAGCTGCTGGCAACGGTCGGATTGAGCGATAAAGCCGACGCCTGGCCGCGGCATCTGTCGGGGGGGCAACAGCAGCGCGTGGCGATTGCCCGTGCGCTGGCGATCAAACCACTGCTGATGCTATTTGATGAACCGACCTCAGCGCTGGATCCGGAACTGGTGGG
Source organism: Pantoea sp. R102 (assembly GCF_004916815.1). Taxonomy (NCBI): domain Bacteria; kingdom Pseudomonadati; phylum Pseudomonadota; class Gammaproteobacteria; order Enterobacterales; family Erwiniaceae; genus Pantoea; species Pantoea sp. R102. The sequence goes on along the minus strand of NZ_SDFT01000270.1, from coordinate 7,133 downwards.
GGAAGTGCTGGCTACAATGCGTACGTTAGCCGATCGCGGCCTGACCATGATTGTGGTGACGCATGAGATTGGCTTTGCGCGTGAAGCTGCCGATCGTGTGGTGTTCATGGATGGTGGCGTGGTGGTGGAACAGGGACCGCCAGAGCAGGTGATTGGCAATCCGCAGCATCCGCGTACCCAGGCGTTTCTCAGCCGCTTTATCTGACCGTGAGGTCTCACTCTGTTACAGATTGCAGTTGAGCGTGGTGAATAACTGCGCGTTAATAGTGCTGTCCGTTTTTCGCGAAGGTTGAAAGGTAAAATATGGAAGGTATCAGTATTGCCAAACTGCTGATCATCGGTGCGCTTATCGTACTGCTTTTTGGCACCAACAAGTTACGTTCACTGGGTGGCGATCTGGGTTCCGCAATCAAGGGCTTTAAAAAAGCCATGAAAGATGATGAATCCACCGCAACCAAAAGCAGTGCCGAAGAAACGCCTGCTGAACGCGTCGGCCATAAAGAGTAATCTCTGCGCTGAACGTCAATAAGTGTAAATATTTATTACGTTAAAAAACCAGACTGCCACAGTCTGGTTTTCGTTTTTTAGTGCCAGACAATGTGATGTTCCAGCGGTTCATCCCAGCCTGGCAGGTTGCCACCGTGATCGCCGCTGGCGGTTAGCGTGCTGTCAGCGCTGTGCCACTCATCCAGCCATGCTTCGCTGAAGGTCAGCGGCAGAAGAGCGGGCGCAATATCATCCTGCTGCATCGCCAGTTCCATCAGTGCACAATCAATCGCGCTGAGATCGCTGTCATCAATTGGCGTGATAATAGCGGCAGGCTGCGGCAGTACGGTAATCAACTTATTGTAACGGCTGCTGACATGCCCCTGTTCATCGACGAACTCTGCACTGAATACATGCTGTGCCGCGCTTAAATCGGCGGGCTGAGCGAACTGCCAGTGACCCTGTGCGTCGCCCGTTACCACCTCGATCAGCACATTATCGATATAAATATGCACCTGATCGCCGGCAGCCAGCGTGCCGCTAAACATTTTCGGCTCACCGCTGTCATCGTAATCCACCACATAGTCGGGTTGCTGTATGTCGCGCAGCACAGCCACCTCTGGCAGACTCAGCGGCTGCCGGGCTGGGAGCGTGGGGACAGGCGACGGGTGGAGCGTCTGATGTTCAGCTGTATACCATGCCGCAGGCAGCGCGCTGACCAGCGACAGCGCCGGGCTGAGCGCCGGAACCTCAGGCAGGCTGTGCCAGACGCTCTCGCCGGCGGCCTGCTGCGCTGACTCCAGCGGCGGCAGCGCTGGCAGCAACGGCGTTTCATCCGGCGTTACGCTGCGCAGTTCGGTGAACGGCAGTGCGGGCGCGGGCGCAGACGCAAGCTGCGCGCTTTGCGGCAGGTGCAGATGAATTTCGTCGTAGCGGTGGTCGATGCTGATGGCGGTTGCAAGAAACGCCAGTTCGCACGACGCATGGGGCGTCACGAACGGATTAGTGATATCCATGGGCGTGGTACGCGCTTTTAGCGCATCCAGGCTTTCGCCCGACGCGCCGCTTCGCGGTCTACCAGAGGATGGACCTGACACATCCGCCGCCCGCATAAAATCGAGCTCATCGATATGAAAGGATGATTGCATAATCTGACCTTTATGAAAAAAACACTGAGAAAATAAAATAATAAACAGGCTCTTATGGCCTCAGCGGTTAAAGCGACAGATTTGCGACAGGAATTAAGCGGTTTAAGCAGAATTTTTGCGATTGCGCCGCAGCAGGGCGCAATCGCGGCAGGAGATTACTTCACTTCCAGGCCTTTCGCCTGCATATCAGCGTGATAAGACGAGCGGACGAAAGGACCGCAGGCGGCGTGGGTAAAGCCCATCGCCAGCGCTTCTTCTTTCATCTCATCAAATTCAGCCGGGCTGACGTAACGCTGTACCGGCAGGTGGTGACGGCTTGGCTGCAGGTACTGGCCGAGGGTCAGCATGGTGACACCGTGGCGACGCAGATCGCGCATCACCTCGATGATTTCCGCATTGGTTTCCCCGAGACCGACCATCAGACCGGATTTGGTTGGCACGTCCGGATGCGCCTCTTTAAAACGCTCCAGCAGCTTCAGCGACCACTCATAGTTAGCGCCCGGACGCACCTGACGATAGACGCGCGGTACGTTTTCCAGGTTATGGTTGAACACATCCGGCGGCGTAGCCGTGAGGATCTCCAGCGCGCGATCCATACGCCCGCGGAAGTCCGGCACCAGCGTTTCAATTTTAATGCTCGGGCTTTTTTCGCGGATGGCGCTGATGCAGTCAGCAAAGTGCTGTGCACCGCCGTCACGCAGATCGTCGCGGTCCACCGAGGTAATCACAACATAGCGCAGCGCCATGTCGGCGATGGTTTGTGCCAGCTTCAGCGGCTCGTTGGCGTCCGGCGCGTTTGGCCGACCGTGTGCCACATCGCAGAACGGACAGCGGCGGGTACAGATGGCACCGAGGATCATAAAGGTGGCGGTGCCGTGGTTAAAGCATTCGGCAAGGTTAGGGCAGGAAGCCTCTTCACACACCGAGTGCAGGCCGTTTTTACGCATCGCCGCTTTGATGCCCTGAATGCGGCTGGAATCCGCAGGCAGCTTGATCTTCATCCACTCCGGCTTACGCAGGATTTCCTGGCGTTCGGTGACCACGGTTTTTACCGGAATCAGCGCCATTTTGTCGGCATCGCGATACTTGACGCCACGTTCCATCTGAATTGGTTTACTCATAAATCTGCAGGTTCCGGTCGGGATTGCGATTTGAAAGCTTCCTCACTCAAACTGAGAACCAGGCTTTCAACTTTATTTGAAAAAATTGCAAAAATTATATCATCTCGCCGGGGCAGAAGCAGCCGATAAGCCGTGGCGAAAGTTACAATTTTGTAAATGCGCACGTACGGTCAAGGTCAGCACGCGGCCTCATCATGCCATTCCGTGTCGCTAAAGCCGGTCAGGCGCGCGAAATGCTGCACCAGGCGCGGTTGCACGTCCGCCGGCGTGACGCCGGGCTGGAAAGCGCTGATCTGCGTCATCTGCATGCCGGCATAGCCGCAGGGATTGATGCGCAGGAAGGGCGCCAGATCCATCGCGACATTGAGCGCCAGACCGTGAAACGAGCAGCCTTTGCGGATGCGCAGGCCGAGCGAACAGATTTTCGCATCGCCAACGTATACGCCGGGCGCATCCGCACGCGCACGCGCGCTGATGTCGTAATCAGCCAGCGTAGCGATGACCGTCTCTTCCAGTGCGGTGACAAGATCGCGCACGCCCAGCTTGCGGCGTTTAACGTCAATCAGTACATACATCACCTGCTGGCCCGGGCCGTGATAGGTTACCTGGCCGCCGCGATCGCTCTGTACCACCGGAATATCGCCCGGCACCAGCACATGTTCGGCTTTGCCCGCCTGGCCCTGAGTAAACACCGCGGGGTGTTCCACCAGCCAGATTTCATCGGCGGTGGCGCTGTCGCGCCGATCGGTAAAGTGATGCATGGCATCGGAGACGGGCTGCCAGTCGCGCTGGCCAAGCTGACGAACAAGAAGCGTATTAGCAGACAAAGCAGAAGTCCGGTAGCGAGTGGAGGGCAGAGTATAACGCTGGCAAAGCGGCCTTTACCAGCGTCAGCATTACAGCACCATGCGCACGATTTCGATGTTGCCCAGCTCTTCGTACAGGGTTTCCACCTGTTCGATGTGGGTGGCGTTAATGGTGATCGAGACCGAGTGATAATTGCCTTTGCTGCTGGGCTTCACGTCAGGGCTGTAGTCGCCGGGCGCATGACGCTGCACCACTTCAACCACTTGATCAACCAGCTCCGGTTGCGCCAGGCCCATCACTTTGTAGGTAAAAGGCGTCGGGAATTCGAGCAGTTCATTCAGTTTGGTTTTCATATTAACTCCGGTGCATAAAAAACAGGCTCCCGCCGAAGCGGGAGCAATATAGTAGCTTATCTGGGGACGGGGTGGCGATTTTTCAATCGCGCCTTAGCCGAACCAGTGATGGAACATCAGTTTGATGTAATCGATGATGCGGCTGAAGAAACCGCCTTCCTGCACTTCGTTCAGCACCACCAGCGGACGCTGTTCAATGGTTTTACCATCCAGCTGGAAGTTGATGCTGCCCACGACCTGGTTTTTCTGCAGCGGCGCGTGCAGTTCGGTGTTGTTCAGCACGTAACTGGCCTTGAGGTCTTTCATGCGGCCGCGCGGGATGGTCAGGTAGGCATCTTTTTCCACGCCGAGCTGCACGCGATCGCTGTTGCCAAACCATACCGGCTCAGACGCAAACTCTTTGCCCGCCTTCAGCGGTGCCACGGTTTCGAAGAAGCGGAAGCCCCAGGTCAGCAGCTTTTTACTTTCGGTTTCACGGCCTTTGAAGGTGTGACCGCCCATCACCGCCGAGATCAGACGCATCTGGCCTTCGGTCGCTGACGCCACCAGGTTGTAGCCGGCGGCTTCGGTGTGGCCGGTTTTGATGCCGTCGACGTTCAGGCTGGTATCCCACAGCAGGCCGTTACGGTTCATCTGGCGGATGTTATTAAAGGTGAACTCTTTCTCTCTGTAGACCGCGTACTCATCCGGCACATCGCGAATCAGCGCCTGGCCAATCAGCGCCATGTCACGCGCCGTACTGTACTGACCGTCAGCATCAAGACCGTGCACGGTCTGGAAATGGGTATTTTTCAGGCCCAGCGCACCCACGTAGTTGTTCATCAGGTTAACGAACGCGTCCTGGCTGCCGGCAACGTAATCGGCCATTGCCACGCAGGCGTCGTTACCGGACTGCAGCACAATACCGCGCGTCAGCTGAGAGACCGGTACGCGATCGCCCGGCTTGAGGAACATCAGCGAGGAGCCTTTGAACACCGGATTGCCGGTTGCCCAGGCATCTTTACCGACGGTAACAATGTCATCCTGATGGATTTTGCCCGCTTTGACCGCCTGGCCGATGACGTAGCTGGTCATCATTTTGGTCAGACTGGCCGGGTCGCGGCGCGCGTCCGCGTTCTTTTCCGCCAGCACTTTGCCGGAGTTATAGTCGATCAGCACGTAAGCTTCGGCATCGATGTCCGGCACGCCCGGAATCATGGTTTTCAGATTAACATCATCTGCAAAGGCAACGTGGCTGAGGGAGAGAGCGACCAGTGATCCCACTGTCAGGCGTTTCAGAAAACGAGAAGGTTTCAGCGTATTCATGTTCAGGACTACAGCATCCGTGGGGTTAAGAGTGAAAAAAGTGCCTTACTATAGCAAAGCTGCCATCGTGCGACATCTGGCTTTATGCCTCAGTGTCAGCAGGCAAGGGCACGGCCCGTCACATTGACGGGCGGGCCGTGGTAATAAAGGAGCTGATCTGCGCTTCAGTGCTCAGACGCTGCTGCAGCGCCGCGGCCTGAGCCCGGCTGCTGAAACCGCCAAGCTGCACGCGGTAGACGTTGCCATTGGCTTCCACCGCGCCGGGTACACCAAAGCGCTGGCCAAGGCTGTCCGCCATCTGCCGGGCGCGTGCGGCATCATTCAGGGCGCCAACCTGTACCACAAAACCGCTGCCGGCATGGGCGCTGGCGTTATGGCTGGCCAGAGCCGGACTCGCTGCCGCTGCCGGTGCGGCAGGGCTGGCGGCAACCGCTGTGGCCGGCGCGCTGCCTTCCAGTACGCCGCTGGCTAACGGCTGCGGTGCGCCGAGAAAGCCGCTGCTCTGCACCGGTGCGCCGATGTTGCCGTTGCTCTGCAGTGAACTGTTATCCACCGCGCGAACGTCCTGTGCGGCAGGCGCTGGCGCGCTGCTGGCGCCGGTCATCACCATGCCGCCGCTCAGGTCAGGCCGCGCCGGCAGCGCATAGCTCTGTTTGGCCACGGTGGTGCCGATGGTGCCCGGGCCGGACACCGAACCGTCCGGCGCTACTTTGATGTAATCCACCCGTACGCGGGTGTTATTGGAAATATTCAGGCGATCGCCCGCGGCGCGCGACAGGTCGATAATCCGGCCCGGCGTATAAGGGCCGCGATCGTTGACGCGCACCACAATCTGCCGGCCATTGGCCAGGTTGGTGACGCGCACGTAGCTCGGCAGTGGCAGGGTAGGGTGTGCGGCGCTTAACGCGTCCGGATCGTAGGTTTCACCCAGCGCGGTGCGGTTGCCCTGCGCCTCTTCACCGTACCAGGTTGCCAGACCAACTTCGCTGTAGTTGGACGGATCTTTAATCACCCGGTAGGTTTTGCCGTTGACGCTGTAGTCCTGGCTGGTAGAGGGATTGATCGGCTCATAGCGCGGCTCCACGCCTGGAATCTCCACCACCGGACCATTGTAGGCCGGCTGCGGCGGGGCCGTGTTCGTCTGCTGTTCCGGTGTGGAACAGGCAGCCAGTACCAGTGATGCCAGAGCAACCCCAAGCCAGTCCTTACGCATGTGCAGCCTCTTAAACGCTTTTAGATAACATTTTTCGATGAGTGTGGATCGACATCACGATGCCAAATCCGGCCATTAATACAATCAGCGCCGATCCGCCGTAGCTCACCAGCGGCAGCGGCACGCCAACCACCGGTAAGATACCACTAACCATGCCAATGTTAACGAAAACATACACAAACAGAATCAGCATCAGGCCGCCGGACATCACGCGACCAAAGGTGGTTTGCGCGCGTGCGGCAATCACCAGCCCGCGCATGATCAGCAGCAGATAAAGTACCAGCAGCAGCAGGACGCCCACCAGGCCGAGCTCTTCCGCCAGCACCGCGAAGATAAAGTCGGTGTGACGTTCGGGCAGAAACTCCAGCTGCGACTGGGTGCCATGCAGCCAGCCTTTGCCGCGCAGTCCGCCGGAGCCGATAGCAATCTTGGACTGAATAATGTGGTAGCCGGCACCGAGCGGATCGCTCTCCGGATCGAGCAGCATCATCACGCGGTCGCGCTGATAATCGTGCATCAGGAAGAACCACAGAATCGGGATGAACGCCGCCACCAGCAGCACGGCCACGCCAATCAGCTTCCAGCTCATGCCCGAGAGGAACAGCACAAACAGGCCGGAGGCGGCGATCAGAATGGAGGTACCGAGGTCCGGCTGCGCCGCCACCAGCAGCGTCGGCATGAAAATCAGCACCAGCGCGAT